>JBFRWR010000391.1:0-14996 GCA_051439685.1 Trichodesmium sp. | reverse complement strand
TGAAGCAAGGGGCTATTTTTATACTTTTTTCCCTATTCTATTTGACCGAAATTATGACTCCCAACTCCTGGCTCCTGTCTCCTGTCTCCTGTCTCCTGTCTCCTAATCCTCACTTTTGCAAAGATACCAAATGGGTTCTATAATAATCGGCAAGTTTAACTCCAGTAATTGAATACCAGGGTAGTTGAGAGCAAGTTTAAGCCATTGTTCTACAGAACACTCAAAAGCTAGTCTTTTTTTCTCGACTAATTTGGCAATTTCCCAACAAGAGATAATGCTAATTCCTAGACCAGTTTTTTGATTTGCTTGAATGATTTCTCGGTTTTGGGAAGATAGTTGCCGATTATCGTCAACCCACCAAATCCAAATATGAGTGTCTAGAATAATCATTGTAATGCTTCCCAGTCTTCTATAGCTACAGGTTCATAGGGAGCGTCATAATGAATAACTTTTCCTCTGAGGGGATATTCTTCAGAGGAAAACTGTTGTGAGGAAGTTATGCGCATATCATTTTTAACCGTTTGCAAAATTGCTTCAATGACAAGAATGCGTTCTTGAATAGATGTTCCTTGAAGTTTTTTGAGTATTTCTGAATCAATCATGTTTTTTTGTTAATGTTTTTTTGGGAAACTCTTGTAGAATAAGCGATCGCTTATTTTCCAATTCCGTAGGGAAGTTCCATGGAACGTCCCTACCTACTCCCTCAAGTGTGGGAGGTATTGAGGGAAAGTCCGTTTTCATTAATACAACTCCCCACACTCCCCACACTTCCTACAGCTTTAAGCAGCAGCTACCAAACCACTATGTCTTAATAAAGGTTTAGTATTAGGTTCCCGACCTCGGAAAGTTTTAAAAACTTCCATCGGATGCAAACTACCGCCTAATGCTAAAACTGTATCCCGAAACTTTTGACCACAAGTAGCGATCGCCTGTTCATTTTCTAAACCAGCTTCTTCAAAAGCTGCAAAAGCATCAGCACTCAATACTTCTGCCCATTTATAACTGTAATAACCAGCAGCATAACCACCAGCGAAAATATGCCCAAATGCACATAAAAATGAATCTTCTGGCAAGGGTTGTAAAACAGTAGTAGTTTTAGCGATGCGCTGGCGCACATCTGCCACTGTTTCTTCTCCACCTGGTTGATAACGGTGATGCAGTTCAATATCAACAAGAGCAAAGTGCAACTGACGTAACATCGCACTACCACTCATATAATTTCTGGCAGCCAAAAGTTTCTGATAATAATGTTCTGGCAGAGTTTCTCCTGTTTCGTAGTGTTTTGCCATGCCAAATAAAGTGGAGCGATCGTAACACCAGTTTTCCATAAATTGACTAGGTAACTCTACCGCATCCCATTCTACATTATTAATACCAGCAGCACCCGCATAGTCAACTGTTGTCAGCATATGTTGTAAACCATGTCCGAACTCATGGAATAGAGTTTCTACTTCACTAAAAGTCATTAAACTAGGTTTACCATCTATGGGTGGCGTTTGGTTACATTGCAAATAAGCTACAGGTAAACGCACAGTAGTTTTACCATCTTCTATAATTTTAGCACGAGTTATGCACTCATCCATCCAAGCACCACCCCGTTTCTCGGCAGGACGACTGTAAGCGTCGAGGTAAAAGTAAGCAATGGGTGTATTTGTTTGATCGCTCACTTGGAAATAACGCACATCTTCGTGCCATACTGGTGCTTCCCCATCTGCTGGGGTAATATTAATGCCAAATATCCGCTTGACTAGAGCAAACAACCCATCGAGAACTTGTGGCAGTGGAAAATAAGGTCGTAATTCTTCTGCTGTGAAGGAAAATTTTTCTTCCCGCAGTCTTTCTGCCCAAAAACTGCTATCCCAATGTTTGAAGTCATTTGCTTCAGGAGCATTTTTGCTGGCAGCAAAAGCTTTGAGTTCTTCTAAGTCTTTGACTGCTGCATCATAACTAACGCTGCGTAGTTCTTCCAATAGTTTTTCTACTGCTTCTACACCCGGAGCCATTTTACTGGCGAGACTTAGTTCTGCATAACTTTTAAAACCCAAAATTTCGGTTTTTTGTTGGCGTAACTCCAGAATACGTTGAATTAAGGGATAGTTATTTAAGTCTCCACTGTCAGCACGACTGATAAATGCTTTATACAGTTTTTCTCGCAACTCCCGTTGTTTGCTGTGCTGCATGAAGGGGAAAAAACTTGGGTAGTCGAGGGTGATGCGCCATGGTCCGTTTTCTGGAGTAGCTGTTTCTGCTCCATTCTCTCTGGCACCTTGAGCTGCTAGACTTAATAAACTGGGGGGTAAACCTTCTACTTCTTCTTTTTTTGTTAATGTTAGACTAAAAGCTTTCGTTGCATCGAGAACGTTATTAGAAAATTTGGTAGAGAGTTCTGCAAGTTCGAGTTGAATGGTGTTGAAATTTTCCCGCTTTTCTCCTTGTAAAGCTACTCCTGAAAGTTCTGCATCTCTAATGGCAGCTTCAACTATTCGTTTTTGCCCTGGTTCTAAATTTTCCCAACTATCACTATTACTTAGATTTTTAAAGGCTTGATAAAGGGGTTGACTTTGATTTAATTTATTTGTAAATTCTATTACTTTTGGTTGTACTTGATTATAAGCTTCTCGTAGTTCAGGACTATTTTTTACTCCCATTAAATGTCCTACTATTCCCCAACTCCAAGTTAGACGATCTACTATTTTTTGTAGGGGTTCTACTAGATCATTCCAGGTAGGCTTAACTGTTACTTCTAAGTTACTGAGTTCTTTTTCTAATTCTGTCAATAGTTCTGTTATTGCTGGTACTACATCTTCTGGTTTAATAGATGCAAAAGGTGGTAAACCTTTACCGATAAGTAATGTTTTTTTTGTTACTGTTGAATTAGGGTTCATGCGCGTTTTATTTTGATATCCCGATCATCTTTTTTTGTATTTATACATTCTAGCGTAATTGCAAAATAAATCAAATTTTATTTATGAGGTATCTATTTTTTGCTCTTTATAGAAATCCTAGAATAGGTTCTAATATTTTATTGTAGAACTTTAATTTCCCCATCCTATCTTTGCTTGGGTTTGGCGACCAAACCCCTACATTTTTTTTCACAAATCATTTAGGATTAGTAGAGTTTTGCCAATATTAATTTATTTAATATGAAGATAATTCAGGAGTTAGAATAAATTTCTTCAAAACAGACATAATATAACAAAAAACACACCAAACTACCTAACTAAATCAATCTAAATTTGTGCATATTTTTTTATTCCTGCAAATGGGAAAAATTAAGATTATAACATTCACAGATTATTAATCAAATCTATGTCTAAATAAGTTTTACCTTTGGCATCTCCAGAAATAACGGTAAATTCTTTTTCAGGTTCTCCTAAATTATCTAATACTAAAGTTGCACCAGTAAAATCTTGATTTTCAGTATAATTATTCACTGTTACTATTGTTTTTAATCCTGCTTGTAATGCTGCTTGTAAACCATGATGGGAATCTTCAAATACTATACAATTATTTGGTTGAATCTTCATTTTTTCTAATACATAATAATAAATATCTGGTGCTGGTTTTTTTGCTGGAACTATATCTCCTGCTGCAATTATTTCAAACCAAGAAATACTATCTTTGCCCAAAGTATGCTCTAATAATTCAGTCACATTTGTAAATGTACTGGTTGTAGCGATCGCTAACCGCATTTTATTTTTTCGTGCTTCTGTTAATAACCTTTTCACCCCTGGGCGTAATGGTATGGAACCTGTCCGTAATAATTTTTGGTAATAATTTGTTTTACTTTTGTGTAGATGAGGAATTAATGCAGATAGCGGGAGAGATTGTTCATACTTTGGCTCATACCTATCAATATAATATTTTATACGTTCTTTACCACCAGCGATCGCCAATAATTCTGCGTATAAAGAAACTGACCATTCCCAGTCCAAACCTGCTTCAGCAAAAGCTTGATTAAAAGCCACTCTGTGGCCATCTTTCTCTGTATTTGCTAAAGTTCCATCAACATCAAATATGAGTGTAAAGAGTTTAGTCATTTAGTCAAAACTATAATAATTAGGGTTTGCGTATCTAAAGTGTTTTTGTTGAGGTAGGGGTTAAGAGTTAGGATAAATAGGAGTTATAGAGAAGTTAGTTTAAAGAATACCAATATCTGATTTTTATGCCATATTTACCCCTAAATTCTCACTTTTTCCACTCTCTTAACGGAAAACCTGCTACTTTTTCCTGGCTGAAAATTAGTCAAACCTTTATCTGTTAATCCTTTGATATTTTATCAGCCAGCCCTAATTATTTATACTTATATTTTTCATATATTTTATACCTATTGTTAAAAACAACAGTTTAATAGTATAGCGTTTTCATTTGAAATGCGGAAACCGAGTTCTATTAAAAAGGGAATAGGGAGTAGGGAAGAGTAAATAAGGGAAAACAGCATTAAATACTAGCTTTACCCAAGGATTAGTGGGTAATAAAGACAAGATTTTTTATGAGAAAAAACTCAATCTAGATTTACATCTGATATCAAATCCGCCTAATTGCACATAGATTCAATAATCTGATAATCAGGGTTTTAAGCTATTGATTGTGAGGTTATTTAACCGGATTTGATATGATTTAAAAATGCTATATACCAATCGCAATCTTCCATGATTAAATAATTACTATAGCAGTCCTAAATGAAAATAGAGAACTACTATAGACAGCGTAAGGGATTAATACACAACCTTTCTCCAAAATCATCTGGGATTACTATAAAATTCAGTAAAGTTTTAAGAATTTTTGCATTTTATAGCAGTACGCATATTTTAAGATATCTCTCCATTGCCTGTTTCTTATTTCCTTTTCTCTTCCAGCTCAAATTTATTAGACATCTGGTGATAATCAAAAATAAAATCAATTATGGCGTGAAAATCATAAATTATTTCTGCCTATTCCCTACTCCCTTTTTTTCATAGAGGTGTATTGTACTAAAGAAAAAAAACGTACTGCTATTATAGGAATCCTAAATAGGTTGTGACAAATTCAAAAGTAAATAAAAAACTGGAAAATCTCACCTGTTAACTGTTACCTGTTACCTAAAAAGTAGTAATATTTTTGCCACGAATATGCGGAGGATTGCTATATAGTATAATCAACATTTTTTGTTGTTAGTCTACCCTAAATCCTGTTAGTTTTCGACTATTGTATAATTGACAATTTTATTTTAAGTTACTTAACTGATTCTCCTGTAACTTCTCTGACGGGTTGCTGAGAAATTAGGGAATTATGGGATGATTTACTAGAATAATTTGTATGTTGCAATTGCCTCACGAGTGTAATTAAACGTTTCAAATGAGGTTTAACAACTTGTTGATTTTCTATTTCTAAATGGTCTATTTTAGCTTCAATTTGAGATATATTGGGAGCTGTTTTTTGGGCTAAAACTTCCATATCTCTTTGTAAATTGGCGATCGCTTCTTCAATTACTAAAAGACGGCTATTCACCTCTTCCCAATCATCAAAAGTCAAAGCTTTTTTATCTATGGATGCTAAACTTTGTTGTACAGAAGTAGCTGAATTTTCTAATGCAGTTAGTTGCTTTTGTATATCTGAGTCGAGAGGTTTTAATGATTGATTAGAGAGTTGTTCACGAACTGATTCAATTTCTGTAGAAACCTGTTGACGAAACTTAACTATTACTTTTGCAGCATTTTTTTCTAGTTTTTCTACTGAGCTTTGAATTTCTCCTATTTCAGAATTTTGATATAATAACATCTGTTGCTCAAACCTATATCTATTAGCCACATTCAGAGAAATGGCCAATGTCATCGGAGCTACTGCATAAAATGCCTGACCCCAGGCGGCCACTGCAAAAGCACCTACTGCGGAGCCTATTATAGAGATATACTCGGCTACATTTAGCCAATGTTTTTTGTATAAAGTTTGGTTCAAACCACCCTGTAGCAATGAATCTTGGTTCCCCATAGCTATGTTCCATTCCCTATTTGCTAACATTTGTCCACAAATAAATGTTTTATTCTATAAGTTTCGATACTATCTAGTCTACAGATTATCAAGGTTGTTTGCTTTGTGGTCAACATAGCTTTTTATCCAGAAGATAATTTCCAGGAGGTTAATTCCATGAAAAAAATTCAATCTGTTATTAGTGTAACTTTATTTTTTATCCTAGTTCTAGGGGTTGGATTTTTAACAATTAATTTTTTCTTGATTTTGATAGAAAAATTATCTTAATTTGTAAGGATTCAGCTATTGCTCTTGATCTGGAATAAAAGTTTTATTTCTATCATTTTCTTCAGGGATATTATTCAGCCAGAATTCAACTTACTACAAAAAAAAAGGGGTGCATCTCATATTTGCACAAATACTTTTTTCCTGTTCCTCATTCTCTGTTCCCTGTTCCCTGTTCCCTATTCCCTAAAAGCGATAAATTTTTGGCTTTATTCAAAATTGAGATGTATCCAACAAAAGTCTAAAAGTTAGCTCTATATTTATTTTAAAGGCGAGGTATTATTGCTGTTTGCGTAGCATTCCGCAGGAATATATGAGAGCTAATAGCTGTTTGCTTACCTTAATTTTTTGGCGTTGCTGATGCGTGGGTATGATTTGTATTTTTTGGTAATTGCTGAACTATTGAATAACAAATATTTGGGATTGTTCAATATTTTATTTTCATACCTTGATTCAGCAACGCCAATTTTTTTCTATGATTATTTTAGTTTTAATATATAGTCATTTATAGTCATTTAACTTTAGATTGAGACAAAGCTTTCTTGCTATGAGGTAGTTTCAGGTAAAAAAACGTCTCATTTTTAAGTTAAACTACTATACAATCTGCTTGATTTGGTATCAATATTGGTAAATATTTCTAAATTATCTTCGATCATCAACTCCTAATTCCTTCTTCAACTACACCAATATTACCGAATTTGATATTAAGATACTTGAGACGTTTAGAGATTATAGATAATAGGGAATATATTCAGAAATAAAAAACTTATATTAATTTTTCAACCGCTCTAAGATAGAATTGACGAATGAAACTTTAAGCCCTTTTAGGGTAAGTTGTGTGGGGATATGGCTATAATTTTTCGTGATTTAAGGTGCGCCCTAAACTACAAAAATCTCAAGATTTTTCCCTTAATATAGCAATCCTATTTTATTCATGGCAAAAATCTTACTGATTTTTAGGGAATAGGGAATAGGGAATAGGGAATAGGGAATAGGGAACAGGGAACAGTTAACAGGTGAGAGTTTCAACTTTTTTATCTACTTTTTGATTTGTCGCAACCTATGCGCGGATTGCTATATTTAGGTTGGAATATTTTGGGAATAGTTAGGAGTCAGGAGTCAGGAGTCATAATTTTCAAGATTTTCAGATATTTTTAGCTATTATAAAACTTGTTACGAACAATTTAGGATTGTTATATTTACTTGATAAATGCTTTCTAATATATCCTTTTAGAGGAGTAGTAAAATTCTTACATTTTTTTCTTGATTGCTATGTTTTTTTTATCATTAGCAATTAATCATAATTAGATAGCTTGATCGGAATTTCAACCACAAATTCAGTTCCTTCTCCAGGACTAGAATTACAGTACAATTTACCATGATGTTTATCAACAATTAATTCTTGGGAGATTAATAAACCTAAACCCACAGATTTTTCAGGTATTTTCGTACTAAATAAAGGTTCAAATATACGAGAATAAACTTCTTCAGTCATACCTATTCCATTATCAACAATAGTGATTACTACATAATCATCTTTCTCTGTTGTAGTAATTAAAATTTGTGGTTCAAATTGTTGATGAGTAATTTTTTCTGTACCTAATTTTCTGTATTTTTCCTCTAGTGCATCAATAGCATTTTTTACAAGATACATAAATACTTGATTTAATTGTCCAGGATAACATTCGAGCAAGGGCAAATTTCCATAATTTTTAATCACATTAATATTAGTGCAGCCCCCTTTTGCTTGAAATTGATTTTGTAAAATTAACAGTGTACTATCTAATCCTTTATGAATATCTACAGTTTTAATATATTCTTCTTCTACTCTAGAAAACTGTCTTAGAGCGCGAACTACATCTCTAATTCTTTCTGCTCCTATCATCATTGAGCCTAATAATTTTGGCAAATCTTCTTTAATAAAATCTAATTCTACATCTTCAATTTCTGACTCAATTTCTGCCACAGGATTAGGATAATATTGATGGTACATATCTACCAAATACAACAAATCTTGAACATAATTTATGGCATGAGCAATATTTCCATAAATAAAATTAACAGGATTATTAATTTCGTGAGTTACACCGGATACAACTTGACCCAAGACAGATGTTTTATGCTTCTGAATTAATTGAGTTGTAGCTGAATTTAGCCGCTGTAAAGTTTCCTCTAATTGTTCTGCTTGTTGCCGAAATTTTTCTTCGCTATGGCGTAAAGATGCCTCCATTTCTAAACGTTCTGTAATATCTAAACCGACAAAAACAGCCGCTGGTAATGATGCTCGACTGGGATAATATTTTTGAGCAACTATTAAATAAATTCTACTATTTTCTTTGACATTTGCTTTGACTTCTCTCGAACAAGTCAAATCTGGTTTAGCAAAAAAATCATAAACAAAATTATTAAATTCTGGGCTAGTCTGTAAAAAGCCTACTTCTTTATTAATAAAACTTTCTACAGGTAAATTATAAGCACTAGCTAGATGTTTATTAACTCCTAAATATCGTAAATCTGCTCCTATCCATGAAACTAATCCTGGTACAGCATTTAAAACAGCTTGCAATTGTTCTTTAGCTTCTCGCACATTTTGATTAATTTTCTGTGATTGAGAAAGATCGCGCACAATTGCAAATTGATATTCATTACCCTGAAATTCTAAATAATTAACGTTTATTTCTACAGGAAAAATACGACCTTCTTTTCCTCGAAAATTAGACTCGAATTTTAGAATATTTTGATTCTTAACTTGTTGCCAATGGGTTGCCCAAATTTCCTGTGATAATTCTAAATCAATATCATAAATTGTTAGTTCTAATAGTTCAGATTGAGAATAGCCAAGAAAACTACAAGCTCTTTTATTTGCATAATAGAAATATCCATCAACAGTTATCCAGAAAATAGGATTAGCAGCATTATCAATTGCTAACTGGGTTAATTCTAGTTGTTGTTGCTGTTTTTGCTCTACACCTATTTCTGCTGTCGAGAGAATTAGGCCACCAACAGTACCATCATTTGTATGCCAAGGTTTAACTGTCCATTTTATCCATTGCGTTGCTCCATGAGAAGAAGTAATAGAATCTGCTAATTCATATTGGCCAATATTTCCCATGAGACATTCTTGAGCTTGTTGCTTCCAAGATTCAGAAAGATTAGGAAATAAATGGTAATGCAGATTACCCATAACTTGATTAGATTCAAGTTGCCAATATTCTAACCACATACCAGAAACTGCTAAATAACACATATTCTGGTCTAACATTGCCATTGGAATAGGTATATGTTGAATAAATTGAGATAGTTGTTCGTAACTTCTCTGTATTTCTGGATATTGATGACTTGGGGAAGGAATTGAATTATTAGAAGTATTCGTTTTAATTGGCCTTTGTTTCATTTTAGGAATTTCCTGCCTAGTCTGATCTAGTGTTTTTGTTTTTATTAGGTGGTACATAATCTCATATCGACAAATAAGGGGGTATAGTACATGAAGGGTGACACCATTCAATTATTGCATTTCTCATCCTAAGTTGTCTATCAAGTATCAGTAGTCAAAGCTTAATTTATAGTTAATTCCTATCTTAGAGATATTTCAGGAAATAAGTTAGTTATGCGTTTTTTTCAAGAAAAAGTAATTAGCACCTAAACTAATTTTTTTACTTATTCTAATTGGAAATTTTCTCTGAGGAATACAATATAGCAATTTCCACAATGGTGAAGTACAAAATTCCTTTGTTTTAGGGAGTAGGGAGTAGGGAACAGGGGAGAATAGGGAGTAGAAAATCAGACAAACAACTTTACCTGGTCAGCTTGAGCAACGCTATCTAAAAAATTTATTGTAACAAAATATGTAATTAATTTGGTATTGGGAAATCAAGCGATGAAACCTAAATTTGCCACAATATAAAATTCTTTTAAGTAGAATATTTAGGTCATCGCCATGAGCGCATAATCATAGGCAAAATCATCAACGCCAATTAATTTTCTGTACCTGCTTAATATTTATTATAACCTTGGTTGATTAACTCCGGTAGGAAACTTGTAATTTGTAGCGAAATAAATATGAAGTATTATTAAGGATTCAGCTATGATAAGTCAGTTTTTTCTAGAGCATAATCTATTATTATATTTTGAATTTATCAGGAATATTAGCTAATCTACTTTAAGCATAACTTTTAATTTTTGCTATTTTTTTTAATTCCAGTTCATGTTTCAATAATATAGGAATTATCCAGTTAAACAGGTAAGCAAAATAAATTACACATTTTAGAGATTGAATGTATCAGGAAAGATAAAAATGAGATAGGGAATAGGTAATAGGGAGTAGGTCAGAAGAAATCAACACAAATATTTCTCACTTCACTCGTCTCGGAATATATTTACCTCATATCTATCTACCTACTGGATTTCAATTCTTGGAAATATTACCAATTTGAGATTTTAGTAACTATTTGTTCTCTTAATACTTATTTGACAAACAGTCTCTTATAACCTGAAACTTGGGTAAGCATTTCCTGCGGAATGCTACGCATATGTTTGCGGAGCAAACTGTTAACGCAGTTACGACCATAGGAGGCTAACTGAAATTACCTCTACCATTTGAGATTAAATTTATGGTTAATGACTAATTACTTGATGGAATTTGTAAATACTTAGTTGGAACTTCATCAACTAACCAAACATTATTTGCAGACAAGTAAAAGTTATAACCATCTTGAGACATTCCCATCGCATCTACCACTAATACTATAAATTTTCCTTTTCTTCTTTTTGCTACATTTCTAGCTGTAGTCATATCATTTGATAAGTGAACATGATGTCTTGACATTTTCTGTAAACCAGTTTTTTTAATTGAGTCAATTGCATCACTTACTGTGCCATGATAAAGTATATCTGGAGGTATTTGTGGTTCTAATTGCAAATCTACTTCGACACTGTGTCCTTGGTTAGCACGAATAAGAGTACCACTAGGGTCTAGAGAAAATCGTTTTTTATCGTTCTTTTCTATAACTTCATAAAGCTCTGTTTGAAGGATCGGAAAGTTATGATTTTTAGCTGCTTTCAATAGTTCTTCTATAGCAACCCAACCATGAGGATCGAGTTTAATATCTATTTTCTCCGGGTGGTGTCTCAAAACTAAACTCAAATACTTACTAACTTTTACTAGGCGAGAATTGTTCATATTTATTATTTGTCACAATTAATATCAGTTACTTGTGATTTACTTAACTAATAAATTTAATTTTGATATGGTTAATTTTTTCTAGATTATTAAATTATAGATATCAAGCTTTATCCTTGTAATACAATCATATTACATTGAAAATATAAGAAGTGTCAAGGATAGCTATAGAAAAACTAAAAAATTAAAAATTCAAAGGGATTGGAGAGTCTTTAGACCTGAATTTTTCGGTCAATAATTTTTTTAGGTTGAGGTATTTAACTTGTTTCATTATTTCCGTGCTTCCTACTTCTCTACTACTGATATGTTCATAAGTAGAGCGTAGTAAATTTTGTCTGTTATGTACCCAATTGTAAATTAGGGAAAAAGTCTAGTTATATCAGTTGCTTGAGGCGTTTTATGGCTAAATATCCAACGTCTTTTTTTTACTTACTCTATAGCAATCCTATTTTATTCATAGCAAAAATATTCCTGCTTTTTAGGGAATAGGGAATAGGGAACAGGGAACAGGGAACAGGGAACAGGGAATAGGTGGGAGTTTCAACTTTTTTATTTACTTTTTAATTACCCGCAACCTATGCACGGATTGCTATAGTTAATTGAATTACTCAGAGACTGTTTGTAAAATAAGTATTAAGAGAATGAATAGTTACTAAAATCCCCAATTGGTAATATTTCAAAGAATTGAACTCCAGTAATGTAGATAGATATGAGGTAAATATATTCCGAGACGAGTGAAGTGATAAATATTTGTGTTGATTTCTTCCTCCCTACTCCCTATCTCATTTTTCTATTTCCTTTACAAACAATATCTCATATCAAATCCGCCTAATTGCACATAGATTCAATAATCTGATAATCAGGGTTTTAAGCTATTGATTGTGAGGTTATTTAACCGGATTTGATATCATTGCTATAAAGGAGCAACCAAAAGAAACTTCTCTTGGTTGCTCATAATTTAGATAAATATTATTACCAAAAAATTATTGGCGTTGCTGATGCGTGGGTATGATTTGTATTTTTTCGTAATTGCTGAACTATTGAATAACAAATATTTGAGATTGTTCAATTTTTATTTTCAGACCTTGATTCAGCAACGCCAAATTATTGACAGTTATGAGGATGTCGCTGCTAACTGTGGACTAAATACTTCCTTTAATAACTCTACCTTATCTAGTTGCTCCCAAGGTAAATCTAGATCGGTACGTCCTAAGTGACCATAAGCAGCAACATCTTGGTAAAAACGCCCGCCTCTTTCTGCTGGTAAATTTCGGAGATTAAAAGTCTGAATAATACCTGCTGGACGAAGTTCAAAATTTTCCTTCACAACTTCTAGTAACTTATCTTCATCAACTTTACAAGTACCAAAAGTTTCAATCATCATACTAACAGGTCTTGCCACACCAATAGCATAACTAATTTGAACTTCACATTTTTCTGCTAAACCTGCTGCAACAATATTTTTAGCTATGTAACGACAAGCATAAGCTGCAGAACGGTCTACTTTTGTGGGGTCTTTTCCAGAAAAAGCTCCACCTCCATGACGGGAATAACCGCCATAAGTATCAATGATGATTTTACGTCCTGTAAGACCAGAATCTCCTTGTGGACCACCAATTACAAATTTACCAGTGGGGTTGACAAGAAAACGAGTTTGTGAATCAGGTTTAATCTCTATGTCTGTAAATATAGGCTCGATAACATATTTCCAGAGGTCTTCTTTAATCTTGGCTTGAATTTCTGTTAATTCTGTAAGTTCTCCAATAGTAGCAGTATGTTGGGTAGAAATTAAGATTGTATCAATACCCACAGGACGGCCATCTTCATAAATAATTGTTACCTGACTTTTACCATCTGGCCTTAAATAGGGAAGTTGACCTGTTTTTCTCACCGCAGTTAGTTGGCGACAAACTCGATGGGCTAAACTGATAGGTAAAGGCATGAATTCAGGTGTTTCATTACAGGCGAAACCAAACATTAAACCCTGGTCTCCTGCACCCACTGCATCAAGTTCTTCTTCGCTTAAAAGTTCACGAGTTTCTTGAGCTTTGTCTACACCTTGAGCAATATCTGCTGACTGCTCATCAAGAGCTATTAAAACCGAACAGCTATCTGCTGAAAATCCATTTTCAGCATGGACATAACCAATATCAGCAATTTTTTTTCTAGCTAATTCTATGTAATTTACTTGAGCTTTAGTTGTAATTTCACCTGTAATGAGAACTAACCCTGTATTAACTACTACCTCAGCAGCTACACGACTTTTTGGGTCTTGGGTTAGTATGGCATCTATAATTGTGTCGGAAATTTGGTCGCAAATTTTATCTGGATGTCCTTCAGTAACAGATTCAGAAGTAAATAAATAACGACTAGACAATAGTAGTTCCTCCTATATTTTTCCAGGAATTAGTCGAGTGAACAAGAATCCCTAACTTAGGTACAGTAGTTATCAAGAATTATTACTCTATAGTATCTGTGTCATTGAATTAAATTATCTAAGAGAAAACTAACTTACTTGACAGTTAGCTCTTCTCCGTGATAATATTTAACCCTAAAATTACTTTGTTTGACCTTATTTTTGGGTCAATCAATTATCTATGACTAGAAGTAAAAAATTCTGAGTTATTGTTTTACTGTCCCTGAGCTAGTAACTTTCTCTACTATAGCAAAGACTGTATGCAAATACACACAAATAACAATTAATATGGGTATTATTTTTCAGGAAGCATCATCAGACTTCTTGCAGAAGTCAGGGACTAGGGAATTTTTTATTTCATATCTTGAATTGATTTAATTAAAACTTTTGCAAGAGGTCTATAAGTCAATTAAATCTAATTTTTTCTCCCACACTTCCCACACTCCCCACCCTTCCCACACTCTGCTTTTTTCAACAAACCCTATTTAGTGTTCGGAATAACTCACAATACTTTAATCTCTCTCAAGTCAGCGATCGCTACATCTGCTATCTGTAAATAATTAGGTTTTAGCTTACCCCAACATATTCCAATACAACCTGCTGCTCCTGCTTTTCTTGCCATTTCCATATCTGTTGGAGAGTCTCCCACCATTAATGTTTTATCTGGCTTAACTCCCAACATTTGACAAGCTTGTAAAAATAGTTCTGGTTCTGGCTTACTCAGATTGTTATCAACTCCCATTTCTAGTTGAAAATAATCGTTGAGTTGATAGTATTTAACAAAATGTTGCACTGCTGCTGTAGTATCTGCAGATAATATACCAAGTTTTATATCTGTTTCAGATAGATACTTTAACACTTCTAGACTGCCTGTAAACAGAGAACCAGGAGTAGATTTTGCCAATATTTGGTCAGCTTCGGCAAAAGTCTCTTGCACAATAGTTAATGATTCTAACCAGTCTCTACCTGTTTCCGCAATATAAGCTGCTGCTGCTATTTCATTTTCTCGTCTACTCCCAACTGCCATTAATCCCGCAGGGTTGTTAAACTAAGCCAGGTAAGTTACCCTACCCGACTCGTCTTCAGAACCGGACGTGAGACTTTCACCTCATCACGGCTCCTCTCTTAAACGTCCCTTGTCATGGGTACATCCTGCTTCAGAGTTAA
>JBFRWR010000390.1:0-6392 GCA_051439685.1 Trichodesmium sp. | reverse complement strand
TCTATTATCGATTTACTTAAATAAATATAGCAATTCTCAAATTAGTATTCCCTATTTCCTAAAATCAAAAAATTCTGTATCTGATAAATTGAAAAATTCAGCATTGATGAAATAAGGTATAAAATCCGGAGCGGAGTCAGATTGATAGTAAGGAAAAAAGCTATTTTAACTACTGAATACTGACTACTAAAAATGATAAGTGCTTATGGAAAATTAATTCAACATTAATGCTTATGCAAAATTAATTACACATTTTATTATACATATCCAATATTCTTCATAAATTCTCAATTATTTCTCCCTATTCCCTATTCCCAGTTAATTGTTCTCTCTCTCAACTAGGAAATTTATAAAAGCACAACTACTTACCGAATAATTAATACTTAATAGTTAATAATTAATAATTAAGAGTTGATAGTCAATAATTAATAATTAATTATTCATTCAACAATTCACTCCTTGAAGCCTCCCCTTTCAAGGGGATAAATCAAAAAAATTCCTTTTAGCCAATCCCCTTCTTTCAAGAAGCAGTAATTATTAATTATTAATTGTTTTCCTGCGGAATGCTTCCCTACGGGATGCTACGCAAACGCCAACTGCTGTCGCAGACATGAACAGTGTTAATTGCTGAAAAGCTGACTAAATAAGGAAGTCTAAAAAGTATATGTTATAAAATTAATATAGATGAATTTTATTTGAATCAAGACTTAAAATTTTCAGATTTTATAGTCTAGGATACCCTTGTTTTACTCACCCTAATTGCAATCTTTTTATATTATCCTTTCCTAAAATCAATGTCAATGATGTATAGTAGTATCAAAAATTTACAGAAAAAAGTTGATGATTTGACAGCAAAATTAAAACAAGAGAAAATTGAACATCAGATAACTAAAAATTCTCTCCAGAAAACTAATGACTATCTGCAAGTAATAATCAATCAAACCTATCTAATGATTTGGGAAGTAGATAGTACAGGTATATTTACTTTTGCTAAAGGAGAACAACTAACAAAACTAGGAATTAAGCCAGATAAGTTAGTAGGATATTCAATTTTTGCTCTCTACAGAAACAATCAAGAAATATTGAATAAAATCAACTTGGCAATGGCAGGAAATGAAGTTAAATGGTCTTGGGGAGTCGAAGATATACAATATGAAATGAGAGTAATACCCCAAGTATCTGAAACTGGTGAAATTAAAGGATTAATAGGTATTAACCTCGACAAAAATATCCGCAAAAGAAGTAAGCGAGAAGAGGCAGATAATCAAAAAACATTAGAAGAAAAAGTTGAAGAAAGAACAATTGCCTTAAGAGAATCAAATGAACAACTTTTAGAAGAAATTGTCAGACATAAACAAGCGAGGGAAGAATTACTATATAGACTAAATTTTGAAGAATTAATTACAACATTATCAACCCACTTTATTAATTTAGCTCCTGAAGAAATAGATCAAGGAATTCA
Source organism: Trichodesmium sp. (assembly GCA_051439685.1). Classification (GTDB taxonomy): domain Bacteria; phylum Cyanobacteriota; class Cyanobacteriia; order Cyanobacteriales; family Microcoleaceae; genus Trichodesmium. The sequence goes on along the minus strand of JBFRWR010000390.1, from coordinate 4,930 downwards.
AGTAGCTTTAGAATGGATAGGAACTTTTAGTGGGGTAGATAGAAGCTATGTATTTTTATTAGATGAAACAGGTAACTATATCAACAATCATTACGAGTGGTGTGCCACAGAAATTAAATCAGAAATTGAACAAAGAAAACAAATACCAATTACAGCATTAGCAGAATGGGAAGAACACATACAAAACCTCGAAACAATTTATATTCCTAGTACAAGTAAACTATCAAAAGAAAAATGTATTAGTAAGAAATTTTTGCGTTTACAATCCATCAAATCTCTAATTGTTGTACCAATGGCATATTGTGGCGTTTTACTAGGATTTTTAGGATTCGACTCAGTTAAAGAAGAAAAAAATTGGTCAGAAGATATCATAGCTCTTTTAAGAATTATGGGAGAAATGTTTATTAATGCTCTAGAAAGAAAAAGAGTAGAAAAAGCACTAGGAGAAAGTGAAAAAAAATATAGACATCTAGTAGAAACCTCGCAAAATTTAATTTGGTCATTAGATCAGGATGGCTGTTTTACCTATGTTAATAAAGCAGCCAAACATATTTATGGTTATGAACCACATGAAATAATCGGTCGTTTCCTCACAGATTTTATCTACCAAGAAGTAGGAGTAGAAAACACTACTCCAGAAGCAACAAAATTAGCAAAAATTCCAATATTTTCTGAAGATAACTCCTCTAGTTGTGAGTGGGAAACCGTTCATCAACGCCAAGATGGAATACCTGTATATCTTAACTTTAATGCAATTGCTTTAGAAGATAGATTTGGAAATTTCAAAGGTGCTATTGGCACAGCTACTGACATTACAGAACGCAAAAAATCAGAAGAAGCTCTCCAAAAAGCAAAAGATCAACTACAAGCAGTTTTAGATGCTGTTCCTTGGTTCGTTTCTTGGATTAGTTCAGACTTAAGATATATAGGAGTAAATAAACAATTAGCAGCTAGTTTTAACTTACCCCCAGAAAGATTTGTTGCTCAAGAAATAGGTTTTCTCGGAAGTAGTTCAGCTTTCGTTTCATCTATTAATCAATTTTTTGCTAGTTCAGAACAACAAATGTCTCAAGAAGTTGAAACAATGGTGAATAATCAGATTAAAAACTACTTAATTGTTGTGCAGAAATATGCTCAAGGAAAAGCCGTAGTTTCAGTAGGAATAGATATTAGTGAACGGAAACAAGCAGAAGCAATGAAAACTAAATTAATTGCCTCACTCAAAGAATCTGAACGAAAATTTCGGAGTCTTTATGAAGCGACAAGTGATGCAGTAATCCTACTAGATGAAGCAGGTATTTTTGATTGTAATCGTGCTACTTTAATTATGCTTGGATTAAATAGCAAAGAAGAATTTTTAACTATAAAACCACAAGATTTTTATCCAGAATACCAAGCAAATGGAAAATTATCACAGAAATTACTACAAATAAAAATAGCTAAAGCCATATGCAAAGGAAACAATCGTTTTGAGTGGATAATTAAGAGAAAAGATAACTCAGAGTTTCCAGTAGAAGTTTTATTAACTGCCATGAAAGTAGGAGAAATTTATCAAATAGATTCAGAGAAAAAGTCATTAAAAAATAGAGTAGTTCAAGCTGTAGTTCGTGATATAACAGAACGGAAACGAAATGAAGAACAAATCAAAGCATCTTTAGCAGAAAAAGAGGTACTATTAAAAGAAATTCATCATCGTGTCAAAAACAATTTACAAGTAATCTCTAGTTTACTAAGATTACAGTCAAGATATATTCAAGATCAAAGAGTTATGGAAATGTTAAAAGAAAGCCAAAATAGAGTTAGGTCTATGGCTCTTGTCCATGAACATCTTTATCAATCAAAAGATTTATCTAAAATTGATTTTACAGAATATATTCGTAATTTAGTTTCTCACTTATTCCAAGCTTATGAAGTTAAAGCAAGAGGTGTAAAATTAAATGTAAATGTAGTTTCTGTTTTCTTAAATATTGACACAGTAGTACCCTGTGGTTTGATAATTAATGAACTTGTGTCTAATTCTCTCAAGTATGCCTTTCCTGAAGAATCTTTAGGAAATATATCTATAGATTTTAACTACGATCCTCATAATGAAAATAAATTTATTCTCAAAGTTGGTGATAATGGAATTGGTTTTCCCCAAGATTTAGACTATAAAAATTCTGGTTCTTTAGGATTACGTTTAGTCTGTTCATTAGTTAGACAACTTAAGGGAGAAATTGAGCTAGTACATCAAGCAGGTACAGCTTTTGAAATAACTTTTTATCGTGTAAATGGAAGTAAATTATAGAGGTAGATTAATGTCAAAATTAAAAATTATGATTGTCGAAGACGAAAGTATTATAGCAGAAGATTTAGCAGACAGTCTTAGAAGTATGGGTTATGCAGTTGTAGATATTGTTGCTTCAGGAGAAGAAGCAATTTTAAGAGCAGAAGAAAAGCAACCCAATTTAATATTAATGGATATAATGTTACAAGGAGAAATGGATGGAGTAACTACAGCCAAACAAATTCAATCAAATTTACAAATACCCATAATCTTCTTAACAGCTTACACTGATAATCAAACATTACAAAGAGTAAAATCCACAAATCCTTTTGGTTATATTGTTAAACCATTTGAAGAAAGAAACTTACATTTAACTATTGAAATAGCTCTACAAAGACATCAGTACGATCCAATCACTCATTTACCAAATCGTTCTTTATTTAAAAACAGACTAACTGAAATTATCTCCTATCACAATCAAGCTAATTTAGGCAACTCTTGTCATCTAGAGAAATCTGACAAAAATCAATCTTTTCCAATTATACCTATCCTTTATATCAGCTTAGATAGGATTAATAGAATCAAAGTTACTTTGGGCAACAAAACAGGAGAATTTGTACTCTGCCATATTGCCAAAAAACTCAATGAATCTATAACTGATATTGATATTTTAGCTCATTTAGAAGCCACTGAATTTGCCATTATTCTAGAGCCAGTAGAACAAAAAAAAGCAGCAGAAAATATAGTTCAATCTATTTTAGATGTAATTTCTCAACCAATAGTTGTAGAAGGTTATGAACTTTATATAACAGCTAGCATCGGGATAACATTTTATCCATTAGATGATATAGAAGCAGATGAACTGCTAAAAAATGCTAATGCAGCAATGTATCATGCTCAACAAAAAGGAGGAAATAATTATCAGTTTCATAAATCAGAAGCAGTTGTTATTTCTCTAGAGCAACTAGCCTTAGAAACCAACTTGCGTAATGCTTTAAAACTTTCAGAATTCCAAATTTATTATCAGCCAAAAGTCAATATACACACTGGTAAAATTGCTGGAGCAGAAGCCTTAATTCGTTGGTATAATTCAGAAAAAGGTTTAGTTTCACCAGCAGAATTTATTCCTCTAGCAGAAGAAACTGGTTTAATTATTCCCATAGGAGAATGGGTGTTACGGACAGCTTGTAATCAAACAAAAATGTGGCAGGAAGCAGGTTATTTTCCCTTACAAATAGCAGTTAATTTATCAAGAAGACAATTTATTCAGAGAAATCTTCAGGAAAGAATTATTAATATTATCCAAGAAGTAGAATTAGAACCTAATTACCTAGAATTAGAAGTGACAGAAAGCTTAGTCATGCAAAATGAAAAAGTAGCAACTAGAATTATGAAAGCATGGCAAATGTTTGGCATAAAAATGTCAATAGATGATTTTGGTACAGGATATTCATCCCTAAGTTATCTTAGAGAATTTCCATTTGATGTAATTAAAATAGACAGAAGTTTTATCCGAAATATAACAGAAGATTCTAAGACAGAAGCAATTACAATTGCCATTATTCAAATGGCTCATAGTTTAAACTTAAAAGTAGTTGCTGAAGGAGTAGAAACTCAAGCAGAGTTAGACTTTTTACGGAAACATAAATGTGACGAAATTCAAGGTTATTTATTCAGCCCACCATTGCCAGCATCCAAGTTTGAAAAATTATTAGAAGAAGGAAAAAAGTTAATTTCATTAATTGATAATTGATAATGGATAATTGATAATTACAAGAAGGTTAAAACCGTTACGGAATTGAATATCGGGAAATTCAAGATCACTTTTTTTTCCCTATCCAAGGGGAGGCTTCAAGGCGCGAATTATTTAATTATTAATAATTAATAATTGGGTAAAATTTGACATAGTAGGTAAGGATTCACCAGTCAGCTCTTAGCTATTAGCTATTGCTTTAAGTCTTTGATAAAAGCTTTATGATTCAGAATTAAATCTTCCTACAAAAGCTAATTTTTAAGTCTATAGCAATCCTCTAATATATTCGTGGCAAAAATCTTACTGCTTTTTAGGGAAAAGGGAACAGGGAATAGCGAAAAGGTGGGAGTTTCAACTTTTTAATTTACTTTGTTAATTTACCACAACCTATTTACGATTGCTATATAAACTAAACTCTAATTAAAATTTGATTCTATGGAACTTTATATTAATTTCGTATCAGCATTCAGCTATTAGCATTCCGCAGAAAATGCTTACAATAGTAGAGAAAAGGGAATAGGGAACAGAGAAGATATTCTAGGAAAAAACACGAAAAATGATTGATGAAAGTAACTCTTATTTCTCTTGCTGATGTTCAGTAAAGAGCAAGTTTCTTTTCTGAGGATATCTATTCAAAGTTAAAATTTAGGTAAGTATTCAGCTATTAGCAGTCAGCTAGCCTCCTAGGGAAGAACTACGTTAAGAGCAATAAAAATAAACCTAAATAGCTAAAGTTAGCCGATGATTTTGCTTTTACCGAAAAATTAAGGTATAAAGCGTTCTATTTTAACCTACATTCCGCACGACAAAATGTAGCATGAAAAACAGGAGACAGGAGACAGGAGACAGGAGACAGGAGACAATTATATTGGTCAATAGGAGTAACTAATTGAGTATTTATGCTTAATATT
>JBFRWR010000389.1:0-3457 GCA_051439685.1 Trichodesmium sp. | reverse complement strand
GTCTTGATAGAAATTCCAGCAATAGCTGAGACAGCGATACATTTTATCAAAGCAAATCGTTTGAGTTATAATTCTGTGTAAGGAGCGAGTCATACCATGTCCCGTTAGTAGGGGCGGTTCGCGAACCGCCCCTACTTTTCCATGAACGTCAGTTATTAGCGAACCCAGAAACCCGGTTTCTTGAAGAAACCGGGTTTCTTCCGTGTAAACACGTTATCTTCATGGCAACCCCAAGGCAGTTTAGATGATAAGATCCGGTAGATTTTTTAGTCTGATGTTAACCGCGATTTTGACGATAAAACTATTATGCTTCAAGCAACGTCTATTTATACAAAAGGAAATGGGGAAAAATGGGATGTCAAAGAAATGTTTGACATTATGTTTGAAATTTCTCAAACCTCTCTTAAAGTATTAGGAAGTGAAATATTTAATCAGATAACCAAAAATAAATAACTACAAAGCCGAAGGTTCATTAAAATAAAAACTGGTTGAAAATGGCAAGAGAAGTACAGCACTATTTATTAACAAAAGCAAAAAAAAATAAGAATGATGAGTTCTATACACAGCTTTCAGATATAGAAAGTGAATTACAATATTATAAAAGTCATTTTAAAGATAAAGTTGTTTTTTGCAATTGCGATGACCCTCGAATTAGTAATTTCTTTAATTATTTTGCTTCAAACTTCAAAGAGTTAGGTCTTAAAAAATTAATAACAGCTTGTTATAGAGAACAAGTAAGAGATTTATTTAATACTGAAGTTGATGAAAATGGTTTTTTCTTTGAATATACAGGTGCAGAGGGAGAAAAAAACAAACTAAGTCCAACTGACATTGTTTACTTTAAAGGGGATGGGGATTTTCGTAGTGCTGAAAGTATTGAACTATTAAAGCAGTCCGATATTGTTGTTACTAATCCCCCATTTTCATTATTTAGAGAGTATATAGCTCAATTAGTTAAATACGATAAAAAGTTTTTAATAATTGGCAATATTAACGCAATAACCTATAAAGAAATTTTTAAACTAATTAAAGAAAACAAGGCGTGGTTAGGAATAAATCTTGGTAGAGGTATTTCTGGTTTTATTGTTCCCGAATACTATGAACTTTATGGAACAGAGGCTCGGATTGATAGCTTAGGAAACAGAATAGTTTCTCCAAACAATTGTCTATGGTTAACGAACTTAGATACTTTTAAACGGCACGAAGATATTGTACTCACAAAAAGATATTTTGGGAACGAAGTTGAATATCCAAAATATGACAATTATGATGGAATTAATGTTAATAAAACGCAAGATATACCATTAGACTATAATGGTTTTATGGGTGTACCAATAACATTTCTACATAAATTTAATCCCGATCAATTTGAAATAATTAAATTCAGAAAAGGGAATGATGAAAAAGATTTGTCTATAAATGGGAAATGTCCGTATTTTAGAATTATAATTAAAAATAAACGAATTTAGATGACTCAATTATCTATGCCATTTTTATTGTGTTGTAGGGATCGGCGAACCCAGAAACCCGGTTTCTTTGCGTAAAAACGATCCGTTATATTCATGGCAACTCCAAAGCAGTTTAAATGATAAGATTGCTCTATAGGGTAATATTTAGATTTTTAAGTCTGATATTCTAGTAAGTTAAGGAAATAACTATATTCCCTAAGTAAAAATGTTAACTATTGGAACACAAAAAAGCGATCGAATTAGCACAATTACTAATACAACTTGGGCTGAATATATTAGTTTAGACTTGCCCAGTAAACGAGTGTCATTTCGCAATGGAGTTATTACTATCGTGTCCCCAGGACGTAACCATGAATTGATTGGTGATTATATCAGGTTGATTATTTTGGCGTATTGTCGTAATCTTAATATTCCTATTTTCACCTTTAATCAAACTACTCTTAAGGAAGAAGGAAAAGAAGGGAAAGAACCTGATGTAGCTTACTGTTTTGAAATAGACAAAGACAAGCCAGATTTGGCAGTTGAAATAAATCTAACATCAGGGAGTATCGACGATTTAACTAAATATCAATACTTAAAAATTCCTGAAGTTTGGCTATGGGAAAACAATAAAGTTAAATTCTTTGTTTATCGTGATTCAGGATATTTAGAATCAACAATGAGCAATTATTTGCCTAACTTAAACAGCGATCGCGTGACAACAATTGTCAATAGTTGTTTTGGTAAAAGTGTTTTAGAAGTAGAAAAATATTTCTCTGTAGGGGCGGTTTCCTAACGGAATGCTCCGCAAACGCGAACCGCCCCTACATTAATTAAAAAATCACAAAAATCACCCAAAGAAAAAATGAACCCAAACGAATCTTTACTACCCTTAAAAATCGCTGTCCTAACAGTTTCTGATACAAGAACCGAAGCTGACGATAAATCTGGCAAAATATTAGTGGATAATTTAACCACAACAGGTCATTTATTAGCAGAAAAAACTATTGTTCCCGATAACATTTACCAAATTCGTGCTGTAGTATCTAGATGGGTTGCAGATGAATCTGTCCAAGTAATTTTGACTACTGGTGGTACCGGAGTTACAGGACGAGATGGTACACCAGAAGCCATTAAACCACTCTTAGACAAAGAAATTGAAGGGTTTGGTGAGATATTTCGGATGATTTCCTATCAAGAAATAAAAACCTCTACCATTCAGTCTCGCTGTTTGGCAGGCGTAGCTAATGGTACTTATATCTTTTGTTTACCAGGTTCTAGTGGTGCTTGTCAAACAGGATGGAGCATTATCAAAGAGCAACTAGATTCTCGTAATCGTCCTTGTAATTTGGCTCAATTAATACCGAGATTGACTGAAACTTAGAAATGATTAGGCGATCGCTTTGTTATATACAATCCGGTTGAATAGTTGTCATTGCGACGATAGGAAGCAATCTCCTAAACCCCTGAGATTGCTTCCTTCCACTCCGTTCCAGTCGCAATGACTTAGGTATACTAAAGTCTAAACTGCTATTGACGCAGGACGTTTATCTTCATGGGAATTATTACCACAGATTTTGCATATTCTTGATGCCAGCTACAAATGCCGCACCCACCAATTGACAACGCTCGTAAAAATCTTGTTCACTGGTGTGGATGTTAGAGGTTTCGTTCGATGTTACAAGTCCCCTATTATATTCAATTGTCACCGTATTTATGGTTTTTGATATTAGGTTTTCATCATTAATGTCAAGATAATAATTGGCTTTTTTGATCACTTCTTCTAACCTATTCAGCATGGTATTAGTAGCACCATAAACATCAGGACGCGATTTTTCCCAATCATCAATATTAATGGGTAGTCTGTTAGAAGCCTCCCGTATTATGCTTATAAAAGGCTCGACAAAAGCTTCCATTTGAGCTTGATTAACCGTACTGTATTTATCAGGCTCGTCAGGACTTGAGACATCTAGGACTGACACCAATGGTCTAACTAACTCTTGATACGA
>JBFRWR010000388.1:0-11566 GCA_051439685.1 Trichodesmium sp. | reverse complement strand
GGCGACAAACCTTGTTCCTTATTCCGCTAGTATAGCAGATTTTTACTACGGGTTAAAACCCGCGTGTCGTTATTCAACCAGCCGTTAAAACGGGCTGGCTAACTTCCTCCCGTGATTTTTTAGGTTTTGACTGCTATATTAGACATCTGGTGAAAGATAATAAACTTTGTAAGTTTATTGTAGGGGTAATTCATGAATTGCCCCTACAATAAATTCATAAATTGCCCCTACTAAACCGACACACCTGAAATGGTGGATTAGGAAAAACTTTTCAAACCTTGCCATAACTGGAATTTTAGGAAAAAATATATTGCACATTTTTAGATGTGTCAATCTACTACAGATATTGTCTGTGCCTAATTCTTGTAGGGGTTTGCTCTCCAAACCCTTACCGAAAATAGATTTTTCAATTCTCTATATTTTTGAAATTTGGCAGAAATTTATTTAGATACATTACCAAAACTATAGTGCTATATATCTAGGTAAAGTTTTACCTACAAAGATGAAAGTTAAAACTCTACCAGATAGAACAGGTACGGATATCCCAATAATTAAACAAGTATTTTAATCTGCACACTATAGACAGAAAGCGGTAAATTTAAAGATGTATAGCAATAATAAATGATTCTTATGAATAGAAAATTACTGGCAAATATTAAACCTTTTCTCAAGTCCTTTTTTGTCATTGGGTTAGTCCTCACCTTAGTCTTTAGTCAAGCTGATGCAGCAATGGCCGCTCGGAGCGGGGGGCGCATGGGTGGTGGCTCCTTTAGAATGCCAAGTCGCAGCTATACATCACCTACTCGTGGTCCCGGAGGTGGTTATTATAGAGGAGGTGGTTATTATAGAGGAGGTGGTTTTGGCTTTCCCTTTTTATTACCTTTCTTTGGTTTCGGTGGGTTTGGGAGTCTGTTTACAATTTTGATTTTTATCGCGATCGCTAATTTCTTGGTTAGTAGTTTCCGCAGAGCAACTCAGGGAGATGAGTTTGAGAGTTATAGTGATAACCCAACTGTTTCTGTTGCTCGTGTACAGGTTGGTTTATTGGCAGAAGCTCGGAGTTTACAAACAGATTTAGATAGAATAGCAGAAAATGCTGATACTGGTTCTGCTGCTGGTAGAGTACAAGTTCTCCAAGAGACAACTTTATCTTTATTACGTCATCCTGAATATTGGAGTTATGGTGCTGCCGAAAGTGAACAAGCAAGGTTAGACTCTGCTGAGGCAAAATTTAATCAATATGCTTTGACTGAACGGAGTAAGTTTTCTGAGGAAACTCTTTCTAATTACAATAATCAATTAATATCTAAAGATGCTGAAACTGCTTTACCAGTTGGTGAAACTAATGGGGAACTGGTGACTCAGCAACCAGAAGCTCCAGGGGAGTATATTGTAGTTACTGTTATTATTGGTACTCAAGGTAAACTACAATTACCAGTTATTAATAGTACGGAAGATTTAAGGCGTGCTTTGAGTCAGATGGGTTCTATTTCTAGCGAACAATTATTAGCTGTAGAAGTTCTCTGGACACCTCAAGCAAGTGGGGATACTTTGAGTTCTGATGATATGATTGCTGAGTATCCAGATATTAAATTGATTTAGTTAATTTGTTTGACTAAGTTGGTTATATTCTCAATTCTTGATAGATGTAAATTCGTAGGGGCGGGTTAGAGATTAATGAATAATGAATAATGGGTAATGAATAATGAAATAATATTTCTCTACTTGCGTACTATCTCTCAGTTTTCACCAGAGGCAATTAATTATTAATTATTAATTATCCATTAATTATAAACCCGCCCCAAAATCTAGCGGACAAAATTAGATAATATTGGTGCGTTACGGCTAACCTAACACACTCTACTGGACCGACACAGCTAAAATGGTGCATTAGGGAGTAGGGGAGTAGGGGAATAGGGGAGTGAGGGAGTAGGGGAGAAAGATTTTTTTTGGGTTGAGGAAACGAAACTCAACCTACTAGACTGACACAGCTAAAACTGTCCAATAGAGTTTTGTTTCTAGCTGTCTTTTTCTTCCCACACTTCCCACACTTCCCACACTTCCCACGCTCCCCACACTTCCCACACTCCCCACGCTTCCCACACTCCCCACACTTCCCATCTAACGCACCATTTAAGGCGTGTCACGCCACTACGATAAAATATAGTGCTACGCATTAAGGTTAGGACATTTATAAATCATCAAATCCTTTGACAATTCCCTATTCCCTATTCCCTATTCCCTAGCGCGTAGCGCTATATTACATATAAAATTTCAGCTCCTTACAGAATTATTCCTTTTCTCGCTACTGCTCATGTTTGTTATTTTGCTACTCCTTATCTATCAGAAAAACTCAAAAAATGTAATATTTAATCAGAAATTTATAATTTTCTCCTGTTCCTTGTTCTCTTCAATCAAACCAAATTTACTATAAGAATAAAAAGTCTAAAAATGGAAAAGTTAATTCTTGGATTAGATCCAGGTCTGGCAGTATTAGGATTTGGATTAATTAAGTGTGTTTATAATTCAAAAACAAAAAAAATAGACTCTACCTCTATGGTTGATTTTGGCGTAATTAAAACCACAAAAAAACAAGCAATGGGCGATCGCCTAATCACAATATATGAAGATTTACACACTATACTAAATAACTTTAAACCAGACTTAGTAGCAACAGAAAAGTTATTTTTTTATCGCATGGGTAATACAATTTTAGTTGCTCAAGCTAGAGGAATTTTAATATTAGTATTAGCGCAACATAAAATTCCATTCATTGAGTTTACACCTGCACAAATTAAAAAAGCAATCACAGGTTATGGGAATGCAGATAAATCTGATGTGCAACAAGCGGTAGCTAGAGAATTAAATTTGGACGAAATTCCTAAACCGGACGACGCGGCGGATGCTTTAGCGGTTGCTCTAGCAGCAAGTTGGTTGAATTAGTCGATTTGCTCTACTAAATTGTGGATTATGAAGAAAAACTCTACATCTAGTGTGGCACTATAGTTTCTATTATCTTTATATAGTGTTTATTTTGATTTCTGAGATTACTCTTTGACACTCGACGGACTAAAGTCGCGTGGATTCGTGACTAGGAGCTGTAAATCGGGTTAAAACCACGATTTCCACATTGCCAGTACCGTACCGTAGTACATATACAGCAGCAGTCCACTAGGCGGTGCCAATTGCCACTACTCTCTCTGGCCAAAAGACCATTGAGTCTACTTTTTAAGTTATTAGTTAATTATAACACATTTTTTTGACTACGGATTAAAATCCGTCGAGTCGTTTCCATCCACCGCTTAAAAGACGGTGGTTTCCCACTTGCCGAAATTTTACGATGAAAAATCTACTTAACCATAACCTTGACTTTTGTTGACCATAAAAAATAGATAATTGTGATCTTTAATACATTATTTTTAACAGTTTTATATTACCAAGAGTCAATATAATCAAGTCATAAGTCTTAAAATGATCGAGATTAAGTTCACAATTTATAGAATTATGAGTTAAAGTAAATAAATGTAAAGAAATATAAGATTTTTTCCAAATTTTGTTAACACAACCTTTTAATGTTCACCTCTTGAAAATAGACATACAATGAAAAATTTTTTTTCAAAAAAGCTTTTTGTATCAATTGCAGCAATCTTTCTCGCATTATCCACTTTTGCTCTAACTCCAGGTATTGCTCAAGCTTACGACAATCCAGATTTACTTCCCGCCCAAAAAACACCAATTATTGACTTAGCTAGAGCGTTAACAGATATTCAAGAAAACTTACTAGCTAAAGATTTAGAGCAATTTGAAAGTGAAACAGGTTGGAAACTCAGAGTTTTAACTCAATTTGACCGTACTCCTGGTAGAGCAGTTAAAGATTTTTGGGAACTTGATAATAAAAGTGTATTGTTAGTAGCTGACTCTCGTGGTGGTAATATCCTTAACTTTAACGTGGGTCGCGCTCTTTATGAATTTCTTCCCCGGACATTCTGGGTAGAATTACAAACTCGCTACGGTAATCAATTTTTTGTGCGAGACCAAGGTGAAGACCAATCAATTATCCAATCATTAGAGTCTATCAAAACTTGTTTACGTCAAGGTGGTTGTAACGTTGTACCAGGTTTACCAAGAGAGCAATGGATTTTAACTTTAATTACATCAGCGCTTGGCGGAGTAATTTGTGGTTTTGCAGCTCAACCCCGGAAACCAGACCAAGCCTTTTCTTGGCAGTGGGCGTTAATATTTTCTCCATTGTGGGGAATTTTGTTTATTGCTTTCGGAATTGGCCCAGTAGTGACGAGAACTTCAGATTGGTTGCCATTGACTCGTAATGTTGCAGCTTTTCTGATTGGCGCTTTGGTTGCTTATTTGACTCCGATGTTCAATCAATCTTCTCCTTCTGAAACGTAACCAGGGAATAGGGAATAGGGAATAGGGAATAGTTGGAAAAATATTTCCTAGTTTAAGATGCATCATTAGTCTATATCCTAAGCAATTCTTACTTGGCTATATTTAAACTGAATAAAAATTAAGAACTAGGAATGTTTGATTGATTCAACTATTCCTAGTTTTTTTTGCCTAACCAATTTTTAATACAAAAGAACTTCTAGAACACAAGCAATATATAAAACAAGAAATTAAGTATTTTGAGAAGTGGATTGAAGATGAAAAGAAAAATAATTTTCTCGAAAACTAAATTCTATATCAAGTTCAGGTAATTAGTTGAGGAATTTAAACGCAACTCAACAAAAGCTGGTATGTATCTTTTGGGTTTCTTTCCTCAAACCAACCTACAAAACGTAAGATTTTAATAGGGCAAAAAACCTTAATTTATTAATTAACTAAGACTTAAGCAGAAACCGGGTTTATCGAGAAAATTTCGTGATTTGAACAACAATAATTATGGTAATAAACCCGGTTTCTTATTTCGGTGTGTAAGTTATGATAACTATTTTTTTTGTCAAAATAGTCGAAAGTTATTACCAAAATTAAACCTTAATATTCAAGGTTTAAGTTTAACCATTCTTTTCAGATAAAGAAGCTTTACAACCAACTGGATAAGCTGAATTATAAGTAGTAGAACGTTTGCCAAAAATCGTATAACGATTATCTCTAATCTGTTCATAAAAGCGATCGCCCATCCACTTCGCCCCAGGTAAACTCCGATATGCTGAGACAAAAACATTCCCCGTAGGTAAAAGTCTTCCTATTTCTTCTGCTGCATCACTACCTTGCCATCTATTTTCTGGTAAATTCCGATCAATTAAAATCATTCCCATTTCACAGTCTTCAGCAGTAATACTAAACTGTTTTAATACTTCTAAATTTTGCATCGGAATATATTTCAATAACTCACCTTTATCTATATTTTCTAATACTTGTACTAAAGTTACACATAAATTGCAGTTGCCGTCGTAAATTACTATATAACTCATAGACCTTGGTTTTTTGATTTGATTAATTTTAAAAGATATGAAAATTTTATAGCTTTTTTGAGGTAATTGAGGTACAGTAATTTTTATTATTTTCTATCACCTACTCCCTCAAAAAAATTAATTTTGTTACCGAAATAATTAAATAATTAGATAATTCAGGTTTAAAGCCTCCCCTTGAAAGGGGAAAAAAATAAATATTTTCCTTATTGGTCAATCCTATCCCTAAAAGGGAGAGGTAATTATCAATTATCCATTAATGAACTGATGGTTTTGGAAATTGGTATAACACTGAACTAAAGTTCTATAAGTGCTTTTTCTCCTAGCTTTTCTTCCAATAAAAATCTGAGTAAAGACTGAGTAACCAAAACTAAACCTAATCTTGATTGTGCTAATTTTGGTGTTTTTATTTTCACCTTACCCCAGATACGACACTCACCGTAAAAAGTCTGAAAAGCTAGACTTAGAGCATCCGCCACTTTTTTCCAATTTACAGATTTTTTACTATGAGAAAGACAGTAAATTCTGTCTAAAGTAAACGCAATTTGAGCAATTAATTGATATTCAGAATTATCTAAAAATTGTAACTCCCCATTTAGTTTTTGCCAAGGTATAGGTTGAGGAGTTTCAATAAACCAACATTGACTATAACTTTCTGCTTTTGCGGGAGTAAGACTAATTAGACGATCGTCTTCACCCATCCTTAATAAAGAACAACAACGAGCATGACTATACTGAATAGGAAATAAATTTCTAGTTTCAAAAGGCTGACCCTCGGTAACTACTTGCAACTTTTTTTCCTGACAATTTAAGGGAAGATAACTTAAATCATCTAACCAGTTAGCTATACTCAAATCTTCTATTTTAAAATTAATCATCCCAGATGAAACTACCTCTAGCTGGAAATTTAATCTCTCCTTCTTTGTCTCATTATTAACTACTTCTCCACAATACTTAGCCAACTCATTAGCAATATCTATTGCTCGTTGCTGACAAACAGGAGCTAACTTCAGAGCGATCGCCGACTTATACAAAAGTTGATTACTATCTCTAGTTTGTAGAATAGGAATTGTCTCAATCTTGTCACAAATATCTAATTTCTTTTCATACCCAGACCATTTTAATTTTTCCTGGTATAAATTAACAGACTTTTGCAAAAATTTTAATAATATACACTGAAAAGAAAAATTTGTCAAAATTATTACTACCTTCAACAAAATTTACTTCTAAATATTCAGAAAGAGATGTATTTTTTGTTACACTGAGTTCAAGAGCAAGACTGGTATAAACATATATATTAACATTTGCTCCTATTTCCCGTAACGAAATGATTTCAACTTCTGTTCCACTTTCAGGAAAATAGAATAGTAATGCAACTATCATCACATCCAGAGCCACTCCAAAGTCCAGCGAATATGCAATCTACTACAACTTCTGCTGCCACTAGCAGGCCATTTTTAACTTGGCAATTAATTATAGACTGGGCAGAAGAACATTATCGTAGCAGAGCTTTTATTAAAGATGAACGTATTCCTGCTAGGCCAGGTTTGCTGTATCTTGTACAAAAAGGGTCAGTTCGCTTGATCGGCAATGCTCATGTTACTGCCAATCGTAATAAGTCTAGTCGGTCACAAACAAGTCCAACTTCAGACGAAGCTTTCCTCGGATTTGTCGGAGCTGGTCAACCATTTGAACTTATATCTCAGTCACCATTTACACTACAAGCTTATGCCCATGCCGATCAAACAACTGTAATATGGATGTATTGGAATGACCTGGATAATTGGCCCCACTTTCGGAGGGAAGTTCTAGATGCTTTTCGGTATCAACATCAAAGGAAGCTTTTATGGTTAAGTATTCTAGGTCAACGTCGCACTATTGATAGATTATTTGGATTTATAACTCTATTAATCGAAGAATATGGGACACCTTGGAACGATGAAGATCAACCGGAATTAACCAAGGGTTATTATCTACCTTGGCCTTTAACTCATGCTCAAATTGGTAGTGCTATTGGTTCAACCCGTGTAACTGTAACTCGTCTGATGGGTAAGTTACGTCAGCAAGGTTTAATTTATATCCAAAATGATAATCTTATCTGTTTGCCAACACAATCTAAGGAATAATGAATAATTGATAATGGATAATTGATAATTAATAATGGATAATTGATAATTAATAATGGATAATTACCTCTGGTTAAAACCTTAACTGAATTGAATACGAAGAGATATCATAGAATTTTTTTTCTCTTCAAAAGGAAGGCTAATACAGCTAAATTATTTAATTAATAATTATTAGTTATTTGGTAAGATTTAATATTAATCTCAGTTTCTGATTACTTGCTCCTCTTGCCCTAGATTTTTTTTCAGTTCATCAAGTTACAAACGGCTTTATTTAATATCAATTTATCTGAATAATTACACCAATATAGCAATCTAATTTTAATAGATATCTAGTGAAAAAAAATCTACAAATTTTGCCAATAGTAGAAAACAAAACATAAGAAAATAAAAACATATTTTCTGAAAAAATCACACAAAAAAAATATTTTTAAGTTGAATTAACTGATTTACTTGTGTTAAATAGAACTCTCTAAATTATAAAAATTAAAATTAATCATCACCGATAAATCATCAATTATTTCCGTATAACGCGCGGAAAGTGCTGTAACTATTGGACAATAGATGAATCAAAAATCAATCTGAGACCGAAAAAGGCTGAAACGTTTACAGGTAAACATTGTGAGATTTAATCAGCCAACCCTAACTATTGGACAATAGATGAAGAGAACATCAATAATCGCGAAAGAGAGCGATATAGCTGCCGCACTTACTCCGCGTAAATTGTGCGAATCAAAGCGGAATGGATGTTCGATCGCTACTTTTATGCAACAAAGCTACTATTACAGCACTTTTCAAATGTATGACCTCACGTCATAACCAAAATCTAGTAGGGACGTTGCATGCAACGTCCCTACTGTGGTTTACTGAAGTGAAAACCGCTGTAATTATTCGGCAACACACGCATCTTCCCTGTAACAAGCAGACCTCACTCAGATCAAATCCACTGTAAATCAGCTAATACCAATGGTAAATTATTAGTGGAAGTTTAGACTGCAAGATTTATGACTATTGAGGTTGATTATAGTTTCCCAGCAGGGGTAGATGCGGAAAAGCAAGGCCAAATTATTGCTGTAGGACAAACCGCAGGTACTTGGAATGCAGAATTTGGCCATAGAGAAAAATTTTTGCGATCGCATTTAGGGGAAGTTGTTAAGGGCGTAACTAACCCTGATGGTGATAGTGTCGTAACAGTTGCTTTTCCCGAAGCAAATGTCGAAGGTGACATTTCTAGTTTATTAACTATGATTTTCGGTAAATATTCTATGGCTGGAGCTGCCAAAGTATTAGCAGTACGTCTGCCAGAAAATTATGGGTTACGTCCAAAATTTGGTATTACAGGTATTCGGGAAATTTTAGGAATAGGGGAACGCCCCCCTATAATGGCAATTTTCAAACCAGCATTAGGATTATCTACAGAAGACTACGCCACAATTTTAAGAGATGTAGCTGATGCTGGTCTGGATATTATTAAAGATGACGAAATAATGGGAAATCTTGATGAAGCTCCCACTCTCAAACGTCTTGATGCTTGTCGTCAAGTGTTAGAAGAAATCAAAGCAAAAACTGGTCGTACAGTTTTGTATGCTGTTAATGTGACAAGTAAAGTGGGGGGATGTTCTCATCCCCTGGATGCTGCAAAATTATTAGTGCGCGAGGGTGCAAATGCACTTTTACTTAATGTTTTATCTTATGGTTTTTCTGTGTTAGAAAGTTTAGCTGCTGACCCAGAAATTAATGTTCCTATTTTTGCTCATCCTGCTTTTGCTGGAGCAATATGTGCTGCTCCTAATTATGGTATGGCTTATTCAGTAGTATTAGGAAAATTAATGTCTCACGCTGGTGCAGATGCGGTTTTGTATCCTGCTAGTTATGGTAGTCTCGGTTTCGATCCGGTAGAAGAAGCAAAAATTCGGGATAGTCTCCAGAAGCGTAATGTCTTTCCTGTACCTGCTGCTGGAATTAAACCAAGTATAGTACCTCAACTATTAAATGATTATGGTCAAAATGTAATTGTGATGGCTGGTACAGGAATTATGGATTATCCTGATGGTAGAAAAGCAGGGGTAAAAGCATTTTTTCAAGCTTTAGGATAATTAATAATGGATAATTGATAATGGATAATTAGGGTTTGCTGATTAAATATCAGAGTTGTGAATACCTTTTTTATAACTCCCTGTTTCTCTTGACTCTTAACTACTCCCTAGCTTAACAACAAGACTTTATTCACTAAATGCTAATTATTATGGATAATTGCTCAAAACCTATTATTTTCTCTGACTTTGACGGTACTATTACTGCTGAGGAAACTTTTGTGGCAATGTTGAAGCATTTTGCTCCAGAGGTTTCTGCTCAAGTAATGCCAGAAATTTATGAACTGCGGATAACTCTCCGGGAAGGAGTGCGTCGAATGTTGGAAGCAATACCATCAGAGCGTTATCAGGAAATTATTGAATTTTCTCAGCAAAAGCAAATACGACCAGGTTTAGTAGAATTATTAGATTTTCTTGATACTGAGGAAGTAAAGTTTGTTGTAGTTTCTGGTGGTATTAGAATTATGGTAGAGACAGTATTAGGTGAGTTGGTAGATAGAGTCGAAGCTATTTATGCTGTGGATGTTAGCACTGAAAGGGATTTTTTGCAGGTACATTCTCAATTTGAGGGAAACACAGAATTAATGGCAAAAGTTCAGGTGATGAATTTATATAATGCTAGTGAAAAAATAGCAATAGGAGACTCCGTGACAGACTTGAATATGGGTTTAGCAGCATCAATGGTTTTTGCACGCGATCGCCTGGCTAAATATTTAGATGAAAGGCAAAAGTCTTACATCCCTTGGGAGAATTTTATTGATATTCGTCAATATTTAGCTAATCTTTGGAGATAAGTAGGCGATCACTCACGGGGTTGGGAGACCAAACCCCTACCAATAGTATTACAGCGCTTTTCAGATTTATGAACCACATCGCCATAACCGAAACCTTGTAGGGACGCATGTAACGTCCCTACTGTGGTCTACTAAACTGAAAACCGCTGTATAATTTCAATACATAAAATCACCTTTAACTAAAGCTTGAAATCTGTAATTTAACCTCACATTAGCAAAATCTACATCAGTCTTTGCCATTTCTCGGTAAGGTTTGCCAGCACCAAAATTAATAGCAGTTTCTAAATTTTCAATAGCTAAATATACTTTATCCTGCAAAGCATAACAACGAGCTTTATTATAATAAGCTAAACAATAATCTGGCTGAATTTTGATCGCCTGGTCAAAACAAGCGATCGCTTCATACCATTCTCCTAAATTACATAAAGCTTGACCTAAATTATTCCAAGCTTCCTGATAGTCTGATTTAATATCTATTGCCTTTTCATAACTAATAATTTCTCCTTCTGTATCCCCTAAATAAAACAATGTTTTTCCTTTAAAATTCCAAGCAGTATAAGAATTTGGTTTAAGTTTAATTACTTGTTCAAAACAGTTTAAAGCTTTCTGATACCTTCCTAGCTCAAAAAAAGCTTTACCTTGATTATCCCAAGCTTTATCTAAATCTGGTTTGATTTTTGTTGCTTCTTGATAATTTTTAATAGCTTCTTGGTAATGTCCTAAATTACTCCAAGCATTACCAGAATTGTACCAAGCTTGATATAAATCTGGTTTGATTTTTATAGCTTTTTCAAAAGAACTGATGGCTTCTCGGTATTGCTCTAAAATATTTAGTAAATTACCCCGATTATACCAAGATAAATGAGAATTTGGTTCGAGGCTGATAGCGATATTAAAATTGTCTAAAGCTGACCTTAATCTACCTATTCTTTTAAAAGCATTACCACGATTATTCCATGCTTCAGGATAATCTGGCTTAATTTTTATTGCTTTATTAAAAGCAGTAATAGCCTGCTTATATTTTCCTAGTTTACTGAGATTAACTCCTACATTGTACCAGCACTGATAATCATCTGGGGAGATTTCTGTTTGTTCATCCATTTCATTTTTTAAGGAAGAAGGAAGTT
>JBFRWR010000387.1:0-8591 GCA_051439685.1 Trichodesmium sp. | reverse complement strand
GCGTTAGACTGGCATTGCCAGTATTTTCCAGTGAGGTGTCAACCCGCCTTGAGTCATTCCGTGTAGGGGCGATTCGCGAATCGCCCCTACAGTCTGTTCGAGTGATGGATGGGAATCCCGCGCTGTCTCGCAGAGCAGCGTCGGGAGGATTTCAAGTGGGTAGACCACAGTAGAGACGTTCCATAGAACATCTCTACATTTACTTTGCAGAAAAATCTATTCCAGAATTTCCCACAAACATATTAGGTAGCGGTGCATTGTAATGGTGGTGCATTTTCTTTATCTTTGTTAGGACGCGCGACAGTGGGAGCATCTTGCTCCCATGCCAGATATTCCTTTTTCCCTCATACCATTACTATGCAGGACTACCAAATCTTAAACGTTAACAGTGGATAACTTAGGCTTCAAACTCTGCAAAATACGTTCTGCCATTTGAGAAGGAGTCAAACCCAAATCAGCCTTCGACTCATCAGGTTTAGCATGATCTACCAACTTATCGGGTACACCCAAACGTAACACAGGTACAAGCACATTATTATCCATCAATGCTTCCGTAACTGCGGAACCAAAACCACCCATCAAACAACCTTCTTCCATAGTCACAACCTGTCCAATACGTTGTGCCAAAGGCAGAATTAATTCAGTATCCAAAGGCTTGACAAAACGAGCATTTACTACAGTCGCACTAACACCATGCTCGCTGAGAATTTCCGCAGTTTGCATAGCCGGATGTACCATAGAACCATAACCCAAAATCAGTACATCATCACCATTGCGCAGAATTTCAGCCTTACCAATAGGAATAGCTTCCCAACCCTCTTCCATCAGAGGCACACCATAACCATTGCCACGAGGATAACGCATGGCGATCGCTCCATCCGTATATTCAATACCAGTAACTACCATCCGTTGTAACTCACCCTCATCTTTAGGTGCCATCACTACCATATTCGGGATACAACGTAAATAGGCAATATCATACATTCCCTGGTGAGTTGGACCATCTGCACCGACAATACCAGCTCGGTCTAAACAGAAGAAAACAGGTAACTTCTGAATACAGACATCATGGATAATCTGGTCATAACCTCGTTGCAGAAAAGTGGAGTAAATAGCTGCAACTGGCCGCATTCCTTCACAAGCTAATCCTGCTGCTAGAGTAATAGCGTGTTGTTCAGCAATACCCACATCAATATATTGTTTTGGCAACTTTGCATGAAGTTTATCTAGACTTGTACCAGTTGCCATCGCAGCAGTAATACCGATAATCTTAGGATTATTTTCGGCAAGTTTTACCAAAGTATGGGCAAAAACTTTAGAATAACCAGGAGGCTTAGGTTTACTTGCGGGTTTAGCTTTGCCAGTAGCTAGATTGAAAGGACTTTGGGCATGATAGCCAACTTGATCCTCTTCTGCAACTGCGTATCCTTTACCTTTAGTTGTGGACACATGAACTAACACAGGTCCATGAATTTGATGTGCTTGTTTGAAAGTTGTAATTAGTTCTTCTAAATTATGCCCATCCACAGGACCCATGTAGGTAAAGCCCAATTCTTCAATTACAGCTCCTACTTTTGATACTGCTAAACGCTTCATACCTTCTTTGAGGCGTTCCATTTCTGGGGTAAAGGTTTCACCAACAAAAGGAATATGTTTAAATTGCTCTTCCAGGTTATCCTTCAGAAATTGCATTGGTGGGGATAAACGCATTTTGTTGAGATACCGAGAAATAGCGCCTACATTAGGAGAAATGGACATCTCATTATCGTTTAGCACTACCAACATATTAGTTTTGGGCAAGTGACCAGCATGATTAATAGCTTCTAAAGCCATCCCGCCAGTCAAAGCACCATCCCCAATAATGGAAACTACTTTGAAGTTATCTCCTTTCATATCTCTAGCTAAGGCCATTCCTAAACCAGCAGAGATACTGGTAGAAGCATGACCAGCGCCGAAATGGTCGAATTTACTTTCACAACGTTTTAAATAACCTGCAACCCCATCTTTTTGACGTAAGGTATGAAAATTGTTATATCGACCTGTAATAAGTTTATGGGGATAAGCTTGGTGGCCTACATCCCATAGAACTTTGTCCCGGTCTAGATCGAGAGTTTGGTAAAGACCCAATGTAAGTTCTACAACTCCTAACCCTGGACCTAGATGGCCTCCGCTTGTGGCGACTGTTTCTAGATGCTTTTCTCTTATTTGTCTAGCAATTTCTTCTAATTGATGAATTGAAAGACCGTGCAACTGGTTAGGATGAGTAATTTCGCTCAGATGCATACTTTAATTTACCCAGGTTTTTGTGTAGATTTGTAATTTTTGCTGGGGGAATTTTGCTATTAATATTTATTAATATTTTAATTTACCTGTACTTTTACTTACTTAAGTTACGAAACAGCCATTATTGTAGGTGTGGGTCTTAACTCAACAATTTGATTACTATTTCTGGTTTAGGGAGTCTTACAGTTATTGAGTTATGCTTGACCCTTGCGCCTCTATTTCTAGTTTTGGCTTGACATTGGTAGCTGAAGTTAATGATGGTACAGGCATATTTTTCATTTCCCAGACTTTAATTAGTATGAGATATTCGTAGAAAGCTTGCAAGGTACACCAAGCTAATCCAGCTTGGCCATCAAGACATCCTCCGAGAAATATATACATATAGATAAAGCGAATTATTGGTCTGAAGGGTAAGCGCAGGGAAAAGTCTTTGAGCGCTCTTCTTCTTTCTATTTCTGATTGACCAAAAAACAAATTTTTCCAAGAAATTTTACCTGTTTCTAATTGTTTTAGTGTTTCGTTAGCTTCATCTGTGGAATAGCGGTTGTGCTTTTCTATCCAACGGGAGATACCCTTACTACAGGTATAATGGGGGTAAGTTTCTTGTAAAAAACTTGTGGGACCTTCACAAACTTCTCGTTCTGTGTGACCATAGTCATCAAACCAGACTTTATCCTTACGAAATAGTCGCATTTGGTAGCGGGGATATTGAGTGCTACGACGAATCCAATTTCCCATAAATAAGACTCTTTCTGCAACGTAATACCCAATGTATTCTTGACTTTTTGTCGCTTCTAGGCATTCATTAAATAGTTCGGGGGTCATCCTTTCATCAGCTTCTAGGATATAAACCCAATCATATTTAGCCGGAACTTCTTTTAGCATCCATGTTCGCTGTTGTCCATGACTTTCAAATTTGTGTTGGACTATTTTTACAGGATAAGATTGGGCTATTTCTATAGTCCGATCGCTGCTTAATGAGTCTACTATTATAATGTCATCTGACAGCATTGCTGATTCGATACAACCAGCCATATCTATCTCTTCATTGTAGGTCAGTATATAAATTGAGAACATTCTCTGAATTTTTAGTAATTGCTCTTTGATTGAAGCTCGTAAAAGCAGTAGTTAAATTTGACTTATATAGCAATACAATTTAACTTGTGAGATATTAAAGTCTTTTCATAAACAGGGAAAAGGTAATAATCAATCTATCTTTTGAATATAAAAAATGATATATTCTCTCATTTTCATAAATACCTCAATTATCACATCTGATTCCTGATTGCTATATATTGAATAAGTAGGGCATTTTACTTTAGATTTAAGTTTAAAGTAGTCTTTTTCCTCACAAAAATTTGCTTTTACCAAAATAATTAATAATTAAACAATTAAATAATTAGATAATTAGATAATTCACGCCTTAAAGCCTCCCCTTTGAAGGGGAAAAAGCGGTCGTTTGCGGAGCAGTCCGTTAGGATGGGATGGCGAGGTTTCCATTCCCTCCGGGACGCTACCCGTTTAGCGTTCCGCACAACTTCGTTAACGCTGCGCGACATATAAAGCGGAGCTTTGCGCTAGCAAACGCCATATCCAATCGACCAAGAGAAATAAATCTTTTCCTTATTGCTCAATCCTCTCCCTAAAAGGGAGAGGTAATTATCAATTATCAATTATCAATTATCCATTATCCATTATCCATTAATGAATGCCCTACCTAATTATTATTAAAGTTATCTGTACAGTTTTGGAGATTACTTTAAAATTATCTAGCAGGATTTTGGCGACGACCTTTACCTTTAATAATTCCTATATTTTTTAATCCTGTCCAACCAATCATAATATATCCTATTGATAATAGTAAGCTGCTTAGACCAGTTCTTATACTAGATTTAAAAGAGTTTTGATTTGCTTGTTCTTCTAATTCTTGCTTCCGACTACGAATTCGAGTTAGAAGTTGATTTGGTAATTGTTCTGCTTGACGATTGAGAAATTCATCAATAACTTGAGGATTATCTTTTGATTGTTCTAGTAAAGTTTTTACTTGGCTTGGTAATTGATCGTTTTCTAATGCTTCATTTAATCTAGTTTCATCTGCTAATAAATTAGTAATTTGATTTTTTAATTGACTTCGCCTTTGCTGTATCTGATTTTTAAATTCGCTACTACCAATACGAGCTTCTAGTTGTGTTTCTGCTTGACTTGCTTGTTGATCAATCCGTTGAATGGCTTCAGCTCTCGCTTGACTCGTATTATTTAAGTGTACAGGAAACAGTAGTAGATATATCAAGCCTAATAAGCTAGCTAGTAAAAGTGCCCAAAATCTTAAGTCTAATATTGTTGCAGGTGTGGAGCCATCTTGAAGGCCAGAATTACTACTGACCCAAGAACCTGTAAATAATAAGGCCATTCCTACCATGGGAATGATTCCCCGATCAACAATTTGAGTTGCTAGACCTATTTGCCATGCTCTACTGCCTACATTGAAAGGAATTGATAATACTATAAAATCAAGTATAGAGGACAAAATCATAATTACTCCTACTATTGTAAGAGTTCTAGAAGCTATGGCGGAATATTGACGAATGTTTGTTGCTTTCATGGGATATTGCTAAATTCTAAGTAAGTTACAGTTCACTGGACATATTTGGTATTTAATGTTTTGAGGATGCACTTTGTTGCTAATGGCAAAAATATATTTTCCCTATCTCAAAAAGAAATCTGCTTTTACAATTATGACAGATTTCAACTACAGCCCATCAGCTTTTTTCTCTCTACTATTATTTTTTGATGCAACATGATTATCTATTTTACAATCCTAGCCTATAATAAGTTTAGTTAACTTGTATTTCATCGAAGGTGTTGGTAATTAATCGAATGATTTTCGGGTAAGGGTAAAACTACTTGGCTAATCTTGTTAGCTATTTGAAGCTATAACAAAGGGAGAAAATTTGAAAGTTCATCCCTAAATTTACTAAAGCCCATCAACTAGATTCTATAAATTGACTATAGTATTTTCACAGTTTAATATTTTTGCTAATTCAAGCCTATCACATTGACTTTTTCAAAGTTTAAATAAGTTAAGAGATATTTTTAATAATCTTAATTAAGATTTCCAAAAAAAAATTAATTTTCTGGATTAATAGCTAACTGCTAGATTATAGATATTAGTCATTCAAATAAAAAATAAAATGCTGATCAAAAGTTACAATTATCAAAATCAATATTAAACTAAAAGATTAGTCTGATTGTGGATAAATCTCAAAAATATTATTAATCTTAAAAATGAGGTAATTAGGAGGATTGAATTAGTCGTGACGGCAAACTTGGAAAATCAGCAAAAGAAAAAAATATTAATCGTAGATGATGAAGATAGTTTGAGAACTCTTCTGAAACGACATCTGGAGTTTCAAGGATATGAAGTAAAGGATGCAAATTCTGGTTTAGATGCACTATCAATACTTGAACAAGAAGAGCCTGATTTGATTGTTTCAGATATAATGATGCCAGAAATGGATGGTTTGGAATTTTGTCAACGCTTACGAGCTACTAATTTAGGTCAGTTAGTACCGTTCATATTTCTATCGAGTAAGGGAGAGTTAGAAGATAGAATTGTTGGTTTATCTATGGGAGCAGATGATTATATTAATAAGCCTTTTGAAATGCGAGAGTTGGTGGCAAAAATTGAGGCTCAATTAGAGCGTTCCCGGAGGATTTATTTGCAAATAAAAAGGCTTAATGAAGAGTTTGTAGCCACAACAAAATCTGAGGGTTCTCCAGAACCACTACCTCTTACTCCCGCAGAAGAAAGAGTATTCTGGGAAGTTGCTCAGGGGTTGACAAATAAGCAGATTAGCGATCGCCTATTTATTAGTCCTAGAACTGTACAAACCCATTTGAGCAAAATTATGAGAAAGCTTAATTTAGAAAATAGGTCTCAGTTGGTTCGTTATGCTTTTGAAAATGGATATCAAGCACCTACTCCAGAAAATTAAAGGTGAAACATTAAGGGAAATATTAAAAAATGGACTCCCAAAAACTGATTTATGGCCTCTATGATTTGACTGAACTAGAACACCTAATTAATTCTCAACCTACTTTTTGGCGGCCTTTAGTATTTACAAATGGATGCTTCGATTTAATTCATGCTGGACATATTCGTTATTTATGGGCAGCTAAGTCTCTGGGGCGATCGCTTGTAGTAGGATTAAATAGCGATGGGTCAATACAAAATATTAAGCCCCAACAAAAGGGATATCCCATGAGGCCAATTATACCGCAAATGGAAAGGGCCGAAGTTTTGAATGCTCTGAAGCCAGTTGATGGAGTAGTTATTTTTGATGAGACTACTGCTAGTAATGTTATAGAACGTCTTAAACCTGATATTTATGTGAAGGGTGGAGATTATTCTCTTGAAACATTACCTGAAGCTCCAAAAGTTCAAAGTTATGGTGGTAAAATTTCTTTAGTTCAAATAGAAGTTCCGACTTCTACTACTGCAATTATTAATCGTATTTTACACCATCAATAAATATTTATAGCAGTTCCCATAATGGTGAGGTACAAAGTTTTCGGTTTGAGGGAACAGGGAACAGGGAACAGAGAATAAATAAAAAGACAAAAGATAAATGTACCTCACGAGCTTGAGAAACGCTATATATAGCAATCCTATTTTATTAGTGGCAAAAATTTTACTGTTTTTTAGGAAACAGGGAACAGGGAACAGGTGGAAGTTTCAAGTTTTTTATTTACTTTTTAATTGGTCACAACATAAGCGCGGATTGCTATAATTATCAATTAATTATCAATTAATTCTAAACATTGAAATACAAAATAAATTTATGACAGAATCAAAAATTAATTCTACAGAAAAAGCTGCATTGAATATATCTGAACTTCAATCTCAATTAGAATCTGGTTCTGAAAAAAAACAGTTACAGGTAATTCCTAGTTTGGCAGAAACAGGAGAACAAGGTTTAGATATTCTGATGGAATTTTTGCAACACAAAAAGTCAGATTCACCTACTATAGTCGAGGGAAAAATATATCAAGTTTTGCGTCAACAAACATCATCGAAAGTTGATGAGTTTATACAAAAATATTTTCCTATCGGAGTTGTACCAATAACATCAGAATCTAATGTTGATTACACTCACTTACAAATCAAATTAGCTCATCAAGATTTTTTAGAAGCTGATAAATTAACAATGCAAAAGTTGTGTGAGTTAGCAGGAGAAGCAGCAAGAAAAAGAAAGTGGCTTTATTTTTCCGAGGTAGATAGTATTCCCATTGCAGATATGCAAATTATTAATACTTTATGGTTGGTTTATTCAGAAGGAAAATTTGGCTATTCTGTACAAAGAGAACTTTGGTTAGGAGTAGGCAAAAATTGGGATAAGTTACTACCAAAAATAGGCTGGAAAAATGGCAACACTTGGACAAGATATCCGAATGAGTTTACTTGGAATTTAACTGCACCAAAAGGTCATCTACCTCTTTCTAATTTACTGCGCGGGGTGCGAATGTTTTCTTCTTTATTATCTCATCCAGCTTGGTCTAAATAGGATAGATTTTTATGAAAAACTAAAGAAACTATTAGGCTATGATGAGAAGAAATCAAGATAGCATTTTTTTGACTTTGACTATTATAATACTTTACTTTTCCTATATTTAATAACCAAATTTGCCTTAGTCAGAGGGTATTAAAAAAGTTGAACATTGAGCATAAGTATGATTTGGGAATTGGAAAAACCATTTTTTATAACGGGATTTGATATGATTAGTTTTGATAGCAGAAAAGTGATTAATTTTGCTAAGTCTACCTTGATTAATTTAATTATCCAAACATTGTTAGATAATTTTTTGATATTACAGATGATTTGCTCTAAGTGAGGTACGTCTGTAACAGGAAATATTCCTGTTTTACAAAGGTTTGACATTGAATATTTGTACCTGACATACCTCGAATTTGCTGTATAGCAATGCTATTTTATTCGTGGCAAAAATCTTACTGATTTTTAGGCAACAGGGAAAATTGAACAGGTGAGAGTTTCAACTTTTTTATCTACTTTTTGATTTGTCGCAACCTATGGGCGGATTGCTATATTAACCAAGCAATCAAGAAAAATAGCAATTATTTCTCAATTAATTACTGGTGAAAAATCCTATATTTTCAGATTAGTTTGATTGAAGACCAACAACAAAAAGAAGAAATTTATTCTCGACGTTGGTTGGTATGACGAGTGCTAATAAATCTGGAAAGAGACAGAAAAAGAGATAAGTATCATCTTGATACTTTAGATTTGATT
>JBFRWR010000386.1:0-6790 GCA_051439685.1 Trichodesmium sp. | reverse complement strand
GTCAGGATTTTAGGCAAACCAAGGGTAGAAAAATCTCCGAACAATTATTTCTCTGATGTTCTCTGTCTCCCCACACTTCCCACACTCCCCACACTCCCCACACTTCCCAAACTTCCCAAACTTCCCAAACTTCCCACACTCCCCACACTCCCCACACTCCCCACACTTCCCAAACTTCCCAAACTTCCCACACTCCCCACACTTCTCACCCTCCCCACACTTCCCACACTTCCCACACTTCCCACCCTCCCTACACTCTGCTTTTTTCAGCAAACCCTAATTAAGGATTTATCCCTTTGGGAGGTCAAAGCCTGTGCCTGCCTATATTTGAGTCTATTTTCTAATTATATTTTGTGTAAGCCCCATTAAAAACAATAATTTTAACCAGAATTATTGCAACGAGAAATTAATTCCATAACTTCTGAACGAGTTAGCTTTTCTTGCCCCATTGTCAGAATATCCAAAGTCGCATGAGCAAGAGTGAGAGGAATTTGACAAAAATTTCGTGCTGGTCCCGAAGTCAGAGAATTAGTATAAGAATCAGCTAATAAAAGATTACGTTGAGCATAAGCTTGCATATCTTCAGCCGTCCAACCGTTAGGAAAAAAATCTACGCCCCGATCTAAATCTTCTGAATGATTTCTCAGAATATTTACTGCTTGTAAACCACGTCCAAAACCAATTGCCTGCCGACGATTAGTTTGAGTATTATCGTACCAACTCCATAAATCTGAAAGTAGTAAACCTACTGCACCTGCCACACTAAAAGTGTAACGATCTAAATCTGCTTCTGTGTGAATTGTCCAATTATTTTCAGCCCAATAAGCCATCCTGTCTGCCATTGCTGCAGTTACATCCCAAATTCTAGGTGCTATGGTGTCTGAAGCGAGTATAGCCCATTCTCCTACTCTTTTTGTTACTTCTGGTAAGTGATTAATATTTAGGTCTAACTTGTCTGAAAAGTTAAGGAAACTGGAGTAGTCAACTGCTTCCTGTAAAACAAGACTAATATTTCGTAACAATTTTGCTTTTGTAATGTTATCTAAATCTGGATGATCCTCAATTTCATCAATTGCACGCATACAAAGATAAGCTGATGCTACTGCCTCTTTTAAGCTAGACGGTAGTTGACTAATAGGGATATAGAAAGTTCGGCTAGTTTCTTTTAGTATCTCTAAGGCATCTTTATCTTTGGATATATTCATCTATTAAACTCCTCACGGCCATTTTTAGTTTAGGGTATCAGTTTTTATGCTCTACTCTGAATTATTGGAGCATTCTGAAAATTTCAGAAACATAAACTGCCAGTTTACTATAACTCTATTGACAATCTCTGGACTTATAATTTTCAAGTTTTATCCCTAAATGGACATTTAATCATAATGTCCAAAAAAAAGTTAATAGTTCCTAGACTTAAGTCTAGGAACTATCTTTTGTAATTTCAAATAATTTAAACTACTTAATATGTAAAAATACCAGGCTTACTTACTAATCATTTGTTCTAGTATCGGTAGTCCAAAAGCAATAAGAATACTAATTGCTAAACCAGCAAATGCTTTTAAGCCATCACTTAAAATAATTTTCCCTGCATCTTTGACATCACGATTTTGGAAATTACTCGCTATTGCAACCTCTCTTCCAGCCAAAAGGCCAATAAAAACCCAAGTTGTACTCATAGGCATTTTGCTAAATTCTTTAAAAAATAGCAAGATTAATCCGTAAATAAAATCTACAATTGTTGCTGAACGAATATCTTGAGTGTTGGTTTTAGTTGTTACTATTTTCTGAATTGCACCACCATTTCTGTAGAAGATAACTGCGTGTAAAATTAGCATTACAAACATTGCAAAAAATAGCATTGAAGCATCAAGATTTCGTGGTAAATATGCGAATATATTTGCCAAGTCTTGAATCAGCCATTGGCTCCACAAAAATGCTGTTGATATCCACTGCAAAGCTACCCACTTAATAGGTGGCTCTTTGTAAGGTGTACTCAGAAATTTCTTTTCTAAAGCCTTTGTAACAAACTTATAAACAAGTATACCTGTGGTAAAAGAAAGAACATATCCAAACAGTGATTTCGTTAGCATACTGGTAAGATTTTCAGGCGCAAACACTGTCAGAATTAGAAAAGTTGTACTAACAGGAATTCCCCAATTTGTTAAAAATAAAAGTACAAGAGGAGGAACTACATAAATCCAGCTAAAATTTTCAGGAAAAGGAAACTTTTCTAAACGTCCATAAGCTACATCTCCACCATTCGTACTCCAACCATAGAAAAAAACTGCCAATAATACAGAGCAAGCAAATAGCCAAAGTACCCACCAAGGGCGTTTCGAGTTAGAACTTAAAAATGTGCCGAGAGTTTGCATTGCATCATTAGCTACAATAGAATATGATGCTAATAGAAAACCAACAAACATAAACACATATTGACTATTCATATATTCGTATCCTCAAGATATTGAAAAACTGAATAAATAATATTTTAGCTAATTATTATTTATTTTATACCGCAGATATTCATCGAGAATTAAAGTATACAAGACTATTTTTATGATTAAGTTAACAATAGATTAAATTTTTTTGACAAAATTTCGGCAAAATTATTGATTTAATTCTCAATCTACAACTGATATCAAATCCGGTTGAATACTTACTATATATTTAGGAGAATAGTGGTGTGGGAAGTGTGTGGAGATTGAATACAAAAGTATAGCTATAAACATATATTATATAACCAGATTCTATATAACATAAAAGTTTAAGAATATAATATAAAGATTTAGTAAGATAAACAAAATATTTCGGATTTAAACTGCTATGATGATAATCTAAATACTTAATTTTAAAGAACTGAGATTTTTGAGGAGGCTAATTATATGGTATCGTTAAAAAATATTTGGCGAAATGGTTTAACTATAACAGTTGCAGCAGTAGCTCTTTCTGTTGGTAGTTTAGGTGAGGCGATCGCTCAAACTATTGAGGGTGCAGGAGCATCTTTTCCAGCTCCTTTGTATGAACGTTACTTTCAACAATTTAAACAAGATACAGGAATTATAGTAAATTACAATTCGGTGGGTAGTGGTAAAGGTATTGAGAGTTTTCTTGAAGATACGGTTGACTTCGCTGGTACAGATGCACCACCAGTTAAAGCAGAAATAGAACAAATGCCAAAGGGATTAGTTATGGTTCCCACAGCAGGAGGTGCTGTAGCAGTGGTTTATAATCTTCCTGGAGTTACTGAAATTAAACTATCTCAGTCTGTATTACCATATATTTTTGCAGGTAAAATTACAAAATGGAACGATCGCAGAATTGCTAAAGATAACCCAGGAGTTGAGCTACCTGACTTACCTATCAAAACCGTAGTTCGAGCTGATGGTAGTGGTACAACCTTTATTTTCTCGAGACATTTGAGTGCAGCGAGTCCGATCTTCAGTCGAGAAGTAGGTGCATACAGAAAACCTGAATGGCCAGGAAATCCGCTCGAAGGTGAAAAGAATGATGGTGTAGCTGCTTTAGTTAAAGAAACCGAAGGGGCGATCGGTTATGTTCAGGACACTTTTGCTCGTGAAAATAACCTGTCAACAGCAATGTTAGAAAACTTACGAGGTGAGTTTGTTAAACCTAGTCTGGAAGAGGCAAATAAAGCATTATCAGGACTTCGTTTTTATCAAGATTTTACTCCCGCTAACGAAGCTAACCCTGATGAGGGGTATCCTATTGTTGGTGTTACTTGGCTATTAATTAAGGAAAATTATGATAGTTTAGATGATGCAACTGCTGTTAAAAAAATGGTTAGTTGGATTTTGAATCAAGGTCAAAATTTAAACAATACCCTTGATTATACTCGTGTTCCAGAGAATATTAGTGCAAAAATACTGGAAAAAGTTGAAACTCAAGTTACAAGTAAATAATTTCTCATAGATAGGTTGAGGAAGATTTATAACTATCAGGACTTATATCAAGTAACATTAATTAACCCCAATGTAGAGACGTTGCATGCAACGTCCCTACCAGGTTGAGGAAAGATTTTTTATTACAGTTATTTACAGAGCTTTTCAGTTGAGTAAACCACAAAACTGCTGTAGGAGTAAGGAGTCAGGAGTCAGGAGTTAGGAATTAGGAGTTAGGAGTCCAAGGCTAGTATTCAAAGTTCTCGCTCCTCAACTTGCGACATCAACAAATATTCCATCATGCCCCCCGGTGCTGATTGATTGTGGTCTATCCATTTGAAAACTGCTATAATCAGCAATTACGCAAAGCATCTATAGAACCCCTAAGCGGCTCTATAAAATTAGCTGGAGAGATCGGGGGACGGGGATATGGGGATATGGGGAGATGGGGAGATTGGGGCTATGCGTTATACTTTTTTCCCTATTCTATTTCACCGAAATTCTGACTCCGCGCCTCCGCGCCTCCGCGCCTCCACGCCTCCTGTCTCCTGTCTCCTGTCTCCTAATCCTCACTTTTGCTCATATTCCAAATGGGTTCTATAAATTGTGTTTTTTGTAGGGGAAATTCATGTTTGCGGAGCATTCCGTAGGAAATTACCCCTACTCCCTAGCTTTGCTATACAATACCGATGCTACCGGACATGATATGAGACATGATATTACACATAACCGCCATATATCGTAGGGGTTTACGGCCGTAAACCCCTACAAGTGCTGTATATTTTCATGTCAAGGTTTTGAGATTTAATCAGCAAACCTTAACTATTGGACAATAGATGAATATAACATCAACAATCAGATTAAGAGCTTTACTTGCTCAGGGTTTCATGTGCGAACCAAAGCGGAATGGATGTTCTATCGCCAATTTCATGCAACAAAGGCGAATCTTAGCACAAAAAAAGTAGAATTTGTCAAGAAAAAACTAAAGTTAAAGTGGTTTTCAGGTTGATAAACCACATCGCTATAAACAAAATCCAGTAGGAATGTTGCATGGAATGTCTCTACTGTTACTGATATGAAAATCGCTGTAATCTCTGGTAAACTAGGAAACTGAACTATATTTAAAAGGACTATTTTTAGATGACAAAGGCACGAAATGTACTAGGTGAAAAATTAGAAATTTGCTGTACTGCTCCCATGACAGGATATTATCGGGATGGGTTTTGCCAAACTGGATTATCTGATATTGGCTCTCATGTGGTTTGCGCACAGGTGACAGCAGAATTTCTAGAATTTACCATTCGTTGTGGTAATGATTTAAGTACACCTAGACCAGAATTTTCATTTCCAGGTTTAAAACCAGGCGATCGCTGGTGTTTATGTGTATCTCGTTGGAAAGAAGCTCTAGACTCTGGTGTTGCACCTCCAGTAGTTTTATCGGCAACTCATCAAAAAGCATTGGAAGTCGTACCTTTAGAAGTTTTGCAGGAACACGCACTTATTGCTTATTCGTAAAGTTCCAAGTAAAAAGTGCTAGGATAGATCATTATTTCAGCAGAAGTTCCACACTTATAATTAAGAAACCGGGTTTATTGCCCTAATTATTGTTGTTCAAACCACGATTTTTTCTGGATAAACCCGGTTTCTGCCTAATTTCTGGTAATTACAGGAATAAGTTATAGGTTGCTAAAATTGAATCGTAATTTTGCCAAAATGGGAACCAGTTTCCATATAACTCAGTGCTTCTGGAGCAGACTCAAATGGAAAGACGCGATCGCAAACGGGATGTAATTCATGGAGTGCTATTGCTTTATTCATATCCTCAAACATCTGACGGGAACCAACAAAAATTCCTTGTATTTGGACTCCTTTCATTACTGCGGGTAAAGGATTAAATTCTGCTTGGGCTCCTGCTAATACACCTATTAAACTAATTTGCCCTCCCATTTTTATTGCTTTCAAAGATTTACTTAAAGTATTGGCTCCACCAACTTCCACAACATAGTCAACTCCTACTCCTTCAGTCAACGCCAACACTTGTTTTTCCCATTTAGGTACAGATTTATAATTAATCACATCAGATGCGCCCAACTGTTTCACCCGCTCCAATTTTTCATCACTACTGGAAGTTGCAATCACTCGCGTTCCTGCCATCACAGCAAACTGTAGGGCAAACAAAGAAACTCCACCTGTTCCCATGACTAGGACTGTTTCCCCTGATTTTAAACCTGCTTCCATTAAAGCGTGCCAAGCAGTTACTCCAGCACAAGGTAAAGTTGCAGCTTCTGTATCGGATAAGTGAGATGGAATATGTACGACTCCATCTTCAGACAAGACTATATATTCTGCCAACATTCCGTCAACTTCACCTCCGAGCGCCGAGCTTGCTGCTTCTGGAGTCAAATTACCTGATAGCCATTTCTGCATAAAAATGCCAGCAACTCTATCTCCCGCTTTAACTCTGGTGACACCTGCTCCCACTGACACAACTTCTCCCACTCCATCTGAACAGGGAATTACAGGTAAAGGTAAATGGGGGTTGTAAAGACCTTTAATCATTAAAATGTCTCGGTAGTTAAGGGATACTGCTTTGACTTTGACTAAAATTTCTCTAAATTTTGGTTGTGGTTGTGGTCTTTCTGTTAGAACTAAGTTACCAAATTCTTGAATTTCAAAAGCTTTCATAAAATTATTCTCTATTGTTTAGTTTGTTTGTCATATCTGGAGTAAATATTTTTGAATATTCTAAGACTCAAAAGTTTTCTGTAGTCAGTTGTGTGGGAGTAGCAAACAAGAAATATTTGAGCCATACAAACCCTGTACCTCTAAATCTTGGTTGAGAATAATTGATGGTTGTTGAGCTACATCAATAATTAATAACCGAGTAAACG
>JBFRWR010000385.1:0-17627 GCA_051439685.1 Trichodesmium sp. | reverse complement strand
TACACGAGCGCTACCTATTTTTTCATAACCCACTAGGGTAACTCTAGCTGCTTTAACCATCGCATCAGCAGCTTCTACTACTGCTGGAAACCCTCTAGTTTCAATCATTCCCACAGCAATTGGCATTTTTTTTCTCCTACTTGACAAAAGTTAACTAAAGCACCGAGGCCAATTTTGTCTCTAGATAGTTTTCCGAACAATACTTACTTGTATGATGAAATCTATCAAATGCTATACTTTCAGCATAGAGAAACATGGCATCGTTGACAATAGCAACTATCATCATAATTCATAATTGCAGCTATTTATAAAAATAAATTCTCTAAAATTAAAGTCTTGGGACTTAATTATGAATTCAGTGATCCTCAGCTTCTAGATATAAATCCTAAATTTTTGTTTATTACTTTTAGAACAGTGTCCTGTCAGTCAAAAAACAGTATATATACTTATTGTAAGAAATTGAACCTATATCAATATTATGTATATAGCAATCCTATTTGAGTCCTGTACATTTAATGCCTTTTAGGGAACAGGGAACGGGGAACAGGGAACAGCCAAGAGTTTCAGTTTTTTTATTTACTCTTTAATTTGTCAAAACCTATGGGCGGATTGCTATATGTTTATTAAATTAAGGGTAAAAAAGGGTAAAAAAGAATAAATGATAGAATTTCTGACTGAAACCTGTTGGTGGATACCTTTTTATGGATTAATTGGGGCAATCTTAACTCTGCCATGGTCAACTGGAATAATTAAACGCACTGGGCCACGGCCAGCAGCTTATTTTAATTTGTTGATGACTTTATTGGCCTTAATTCATGGTTGTTTTGCTTATCAAGCTGTTTGGAATCAAGAGCCACGAGAAATAATATTCAACTGGCTACAAACATTTGATCTGAATTTATCCTTTGCCTTTAATATCTCATCTGTAACTATTGGAGCGATGGATGTTGT
This sequence comes from Trichodesmium sp., assembly GCA_051439685.1. GTDB lineage: Bacteria > Cyanobacteriota > Cyanobacteriia > Cyanobacteriales > Microcoleaceae > Trichodesmium. The sequence continues at coordinate 16,676 of JBFRWR010000385.1, read as the reverse complement.
TACAGGTCTGAGTTTATTGGCCCAAATTTATGCTTTGGGGTATCTAGAAAAAGATTGGGCATTGGCCAGATTTTTTGGACTCATGGGATTTTTTGAGGCAGCAATCACTGGCTTGACAATTAGTGATTCTTTGTTTATTTCCTATGCCTTGCTAGAAATGTTGACTCTTTCTACTTATTTATTGGTTGGTTTCTGGTATGCTCAACCTCTGGTAGTTACAGCGGCTAGAGATGCTTTTTTAACTAAGCGGATAGGGGATGTTTTACTTTTAATGGGAGTAGTTGCAATCTCGGCTTTGGCGGGAAGCATGAACTTTACAGATCTATATGATTGGGCGGAAAGGGTAGAAATTTCTCCAATTACAGGTAATTTGTTAGGCTTGGCTTTGATTGCTGGGCCTATAGGTAAATGCGCTCAGTTTCCTCTACATCTATGGCTAGATGAAGCGATGGAGGGTCCAAACCCAGCTTCTATTTTGCGGAATACTGTAGTAGTTGGTATCGGCGCTTATGTACTAATTCAAATTCAACCAATTCTCATTATTTCTCCTATTGCTCTAGATGTATTGGTGGCGATCGGTACTGTTACTGCAATTGGAGCTTCTTTAGTTGCTCTGGGTCAAATTGATATTAAGCGTACTCTGTCTCATTCTACTAGCGCTTACCTGGGTTTAGTTTTTATTGCTGTCGGTACACAATGGAGTGGTTTTGGCTTGTTATTGCTTTTGGCACATGGTCTGGCTAAGGCACTTCTATTTATGAGCGCTGGTGGTATCATACTTACTACTAATAGTCAAGACTTAACGGAAATGGGGGGACTGGGTTCTCGAATGCCAGCTACTACAACTTCTTTCTTGGTAGGAAGCGCAAGTTTAATAGGATTGTTCCCATTAGGAGGTTTTTGGGCATTACGACAAGGTTTAGATGTTTTTTGGATTATTGATCCTTGGGTAGTACCTGTTTTTTTATTTGTGAATTTCCTCACTGCTTTGAATTTAACTCGTGTTTTCCGTTTGATATTCTTGGGTGAAACTCAACCTAAAACAAGACGGGCACCAGAAGTTCTTTGGCCTATGGCTGTGCCGATGGTATCGTTAATTATTGTTAATCTGTTAACTCCGATAATTATGCAACGGTTATCACTTTTACCTGATTGGGGTTATCTGAATTTAGGTGTTGTTGTTTTGTTAGTAACATCTGGTTTATTTGGTGTGATTCTGGGTAGCACGATAGAGTTAGGTAGAAGTTGGTCTCGACCAATACAAGCTCCTTTGCGTTTTGCTCAAGATTTGTTTGCTTATGACTTCTATATGAATCGCTTTTATAATATCACGATAGTGTTTGCAGTTAATCAGCTCTCGAAGTTAAATTCTTGGATTGACCGTTATATTGTTGATGGAGTTGTTAATTTGGTTGGCTTGGCAGCGATTTTTAGTGGACAAGGTTTAAAATACGGAGTTTCTGGTCAAGGTCAATCTTATGTTTTGACTATTCTCCTGGGAATAGGTTTATTAAGTATTTTGCTACTTTGGTTTATTGATTTCAGCTTTTAAATTTTATTAGGAATTACGCAGCTAAAAAAGAAACCGGGTTTATTTTCTTGATTATTGTTTTTCACATCTATAAATTTTGTCAATAAACTCTGTTTCTGCGTAATTCCTAACAATTTCAGCAATTAAGAATCATCAGAAAATGTTTTGCTTACAAAAACTTCAACATTATAGTAATCTATGAACCAGAAAAAATAGCTAATTAACCAATGACAAGATTGATCCATGACCAATTCGCTAAAGATTATTTAGAAGAATTATTATCCAAATTAGGAGAATGTCAAATTCCTCTAGAAATTCGCAGTGAAGTTAGACAAGTAGATGTGTTTTTTGTACCATCAAATCAACCACAAATTTCACCAGAAGAATTAGGGTTATTAGGAAAATTAGCCACAACAATTTGTTTATTTGAACCATTTAGAAATCCTGTAACAATTGATGAAATTAGGAGTTGTTTGCTTAAGTTATTAGAGGTAAATACAGATTTTATCCGCCGAGCAAATCGGGAAAAGACTCGCCTCAATGAAAATAATTATCCGAAATTATGGATATTAACACCAACAGCATCAACATCAATATTAGAGGGTTTTGGTGCTAAAGCTGAGGATGATAATTGGTGTACAGGAATTTATTTATTACCTAAATATTTGAGAACAGGATTAGTAGTAATTCATCAATTACCAAAGATATTAGATACTCTATGGTTAAGAATTTTGGGCAAAGGTAGAGTGCAAGAAGAGGCAATTGAGGACTTAAAAGCATTGCCACCAGATAATCAATTTCGGGTAAATGCTTTGTTGTCATTATTGTCTTTGCGTGGTAACTTAGAAGAAAGTTCAGAATTAGAAGAACAAGATAGGGGGTTAATTATGCGTTTATCACCACTATTATTAGAACAATTAGAAACTGCTACTCAGTTAGGAAGAGAAGAAGGAAGAGAAGAAGCTAACCGAATGGTTATCGAAAATTTGTTGAAATTAAGGTTCAATTCTTTAGATAACGAACTCAAAACAATTATTCAACCGATGTTGTTATTATCTTCCGAGGAATTTACTTCTTTATTATTACATTTATCGCGGGAGGAATTATTAGCAAGATTTAATAGTGAGAATTAATGCTGTTATTTAGTTGTAAAAAATCTAGAGAAAAAACTCTATTTTATGAATAATAATTCTATCCAAACAGAAAAACTTAATTTCTGGACAAAATTAGCCTATGGTTCTGGTGATTTGGGTACGGCTATTTGTGCTAATATTCAAGTATTTTTCTTATTATATTTTTTTACTAATGTCGCGGGTTTACCTGCTGGTATTGCAGGTAGTATTTTGATGATTGGGAAAATTTCTGATGCTATTAATGACCCGATAATTGGAGTGATGAGCGATCGCACTGTTCATCCTTGGGGTAGACGTTATCCTTGGATGGTTTTTGGTGCTATTCCTTTTGGGGTTTTGTTCTTTTTACAATGGATAGTTCCTAGTACAAATCAGTCTTTTTTATTTTGGTATTATGTAATAATTGCTGTTTTATTTAATCTTGCTTATACTATTGTTAATTTGCCCTACGCTGCTCTAACTCCTGAACTGACAGAAGATTACAATGAACGTACAAGTTTAAATAGTTTTAGGTTTGCTTTTTCTATTGGTGGTAGTATTCTTTCTTTGATTATTGCTCAATTAATTTTTTCTATTTTCAAAGATAATCCTATTCAACAATATTTAGTCTTAGGTATAGTCTGTGCCATAATTGCTGTTTTACCTATATATTGGTGTTTTTTTGGTACTCGAAAACGCACACTTTCTCATAATACACAACAGGAAGAAGATAATAATACTAATTTGCCAATTATTGAACAAGTTCGAGTAGCTTTTAGTAATAAACCTTTTTTATTTGTCATTGGAATTTATCTGTGTTCTTGGTTGGGAGTACAGTTAACAGCGTCGATTTTACCTTACTTTGTAATTAATTGGATGAAGCTACCTGAAGCGACTTTTCCTCAAGTGGCGATCGCTGTTCAAGGTACTGCTTTAATTATGTTATTTGTCTGGAGTTTTGTTAGTAAAAAGGTGGGTAAAAAAGCAGTTTATTTTATGGGTGTTTGTCTCTGGATAATTGCTCAAGCAGGATTATTTTTTATTCAACCAGAACAAGTTAGTTTGATGTATTTTTTGGCAGTAATGGCAGGTTTTGGAGTTTCAACTGCTTATTTGGTTCCTTGGTCAATGATACCTGATGTTATTGATTTAGATGAGTTAAATACTGGGAAAAGAAGGGAAGGAATTTTTTATTCTTTTATGGTTTTTTTGCAAAAGGTGGGATTAGCTATTGGTTTATTTTTAGTAGGAATAGCTTTAGATATTGCTGGGTTTATTGAAACTATTCCTGGGGAAACTCCACCTATTCAACCTGATTCAGCTCTTTTCGCTATTCGGGTGGCGATCGGTCCGTTACCTACTATCTTTTTAATAGTTGGATTATTGTTAGCTTATTTATATCCTATTACGCAAGAAATACATAGTGAAATATTGTTGAAGTTGGGTGAGAGAAAACAAGAAATAGTCTAATAATTATTAATTAATAATTACCTCTTCAGCGAATTAATTTTATAAAAATCATGCGCCTTGTTTTTATCCTCATCACAATTTTCACTGCTATATTTTCCCTAGTAAGTTATCTAGGACAATTTCACCAAATATTTGAACTAACTTCTCATTTCAAATTGCAATATTTAATAATTGCTTGCTGCACCCTATTTTTCTGGATAATAATTCGCAAAAAAATCTGGATTTTTGTGAGTTTAGGCTGCATTTTGCTTAACTTATTGGCGATCGTTCCTTGGTATTTACCATCATCACAAATAATGGCTGGAGATGAGGTAAATAAAATTAGAATTTTACAGTTAAATGTGTTTATAAATAATCAGCAATATGATAGAGCGATCGCTTTAGTTAAAAAAGAAAATCCTGATATTGCAGTTTTCCAAGAAGTTAGTGAAAAATGGGCGGAAGAATTAAAGGTTTTACGCCAGAGTTATCCTTATGTTTTTCATAACCAAAATAACCGCATACTTGGAAAAGGCACATTTGGCAAATCAATTTACAGTAAAATTCCCCTAGAAAACCAAAATATAAAAATTATATCTAAGTCTTATAAAAGAACAGCTCTAGTTACTCAGTTAAAAGTTCCTGGAAAAGCTATTTCGTTAATCGTAACTCATCTGGCAATTCCTATTACAAAAGTTAGTTTTCAGGTGCGAACTCAAGAATTTGCAGTCTTAGCAGATTATGTCTCAAAACTTCAATCTCCGGTAATAGTAGTTGGGGATTTTAATACCAGTTTATGGTCGCCTTATTATCAACAGTTTGTGCAGAAAACAGGATTAAGAAATGGGCGACATGGCTTTGGTATTCAACCGTCTTGGCCAACATTTTTGCCACTATTTTATATTCCTATTGACCATTGTTTAGTAAGTCCTGAATTTCAAGTTTTAAATAGTCGTATTGGTGAAAATGTAGGTTCGGATCATTTACCATTAATTACAGATGTGGCTATTTCTCAAAAAGCTGAATCTAGTTAAATAGGGTTTGCTGAATAAAGTATTTTGGTAGGGGTAGGAGACAGGAGACAGGAGACAGGAGAAATGGAAATTATAGAGGAGGTAGTCGTAAAAATTGTCCCAATATTTTTCTGGCATAATCATCCTCAAATAGTAGCTTTGTGCAGCTCTATAGATAGAAAACCTTGCAGTTTTTTTAGACCCAAAAAGCCTAAAATCAATATCTATCAGTGCTTTAATATTTAATCAGCAAGCCCTAAATATTTATAGGTAAATTTATGCTCATAAATTACCGAAAAATATCATTGCTGTTATCAGTTAACAGTAGGCAAAATTAAAAACAAGATAGAAAAATAATGGATGAAGTAATCAAGAAAATTATTACTTTAGCAATACCAGGGTCATATCTCTGGATGATTAAAAATGCTACAGGGAAAGCAGGCGAAAGTGGTATTTGGACGGCTTTTATCAAGCTAAATTTATTTTTTGGCAACTATGTAACTGTCTTAATAGTAATATTTTTTGGATTAGCTGCTTACTATTTTAGTGAAGTATTTGTTGATGGTTTACTTCTACAATATTATCAAAAACGACTCCAGTCAGAGTCAGCAGAAAAGTTAATAGATGAAATTGACAAATTGCCAATTTCTCTGCCTTTGAAAATACAGCTAAAATGGTCAATTATCCATCATCCTATTCACAAGGGAATTAATTTAAGAAAAATTCCGCGCCGTGGTTTTATCCTCATTACAATTTTAACAACTATATTTTCTCTCACAGGTTATCTAGGATTATTTAACCAAATATTTGAACTAACTTCTCATTTCAAATTCCAGTATTTTATCATTGGCTGCTGTACCTTATTTTTCTGGATAATAACTCGCAAAAAACTCTTGGCGTTGGTGAGTTTAGGCTGTATTTTGCTGAACTTATTTGTGATAATTCCTTGGTATTTACCATCATCACAAATAATGTCTGGAGAGCAGGTAAATAAAATTAGAATTTTCCAGTTAAATGTGTTTAACAAAAATCAGCAATATAGTCAGGCGATCGCTTTGGTTAAAAAAGAAAATCCTGATGTGGCAGTTTTCCTAGAAGTTAGTGAAAAATGGGATGAAAAATTAAAGGCTTTACAGGAGAATTATCCCTATGTTTTTCATAACCAAGATAATCCTAGATTTGGCAAATCAATTTACAGTAAAATTCCTCTAGAGAACTCAAATAAAATAATTACAGCTAAGTATCAGAAGTCTAAGACAAGAAAATCTCTAGTTACCCAGTTAAAAAATCCTGGAAAACCTATTTCTTTAATCGTAACTCATCCGACAATTCCTACTAAAAGAGCTAGTTTTAAATTGCGAAATCAAGAATTAAAAGTATTAGCAGATTATGTATCAAAACTTGAATCTCCAATCATAGTAGTTGGAGATTTTAACACCAGTATATGGTCGCCTTATTATCACCAGTTTGTGCAGAAAACAGGATTAAGAAATGGGCGACGCGGGTTTGGTATTCAACCATCTTGGCCGACGGATTTTCCACTATTTTATATTCCTATAGATCATTGTTTTGTTAGTTCTAAATTTGAAGTTTTGAATAGTCGTATTGGTGAAAATGTAGGTTCCGATCATTTACCAGTAATTACAGATGTAGTTATTCCTCAAAAAGCTGAATCTAGTTAAATATTTAGGTAGTCCTCCTCGCGTAATGGTATAGAGAAAAAAGGAATACCTGGTATGGGAGCAGGATGCTCCCACTGTTGCACCTCGTCACAAAAATAATGACAATGCATCACCATTTAATTTTCTGGCGAGCGCGAACTATAGCAGTCGCCAGGAAAGTTAGGACATTCTTGCACCTCTCCAATTTAGTCACAGCAATAATTTAACTTTTGACTTCTGACTTCTGACTTCTGACTTCAGCTATAGCAGGAATTACCAAAACTGGGCAAGGAGTATCTTTTAAAATACCCTCACTCACACTACCCGCAAAAAATTTCTCAATACCACTGCGTCCATGAGACCCAACTATAATTAAATCAGCAGCTAATTTTTTAGCTTCTCCTAATATTGTCTCTACTGTTGAACCCTGAGTTAATAGGGCAACTGTATCAATACCCTTTTGCCTTAATTCCTCTGCCATGTCTTGAATCTGTTGATGTTCTTTACGAAATTCTTGTGCCCAGCGATCGCGCTTAGGTTGAGGCCCTGTTTTAAAGCCTACAAAGTCTGGTTCGGGTTCAGCAATATGAATTAACCACAGTTTGCTCTGAAAAGCTTGGGCTAGGGTTTCAGCTTTAGTCAGAATAGCAGGGGTTATTTCCGAAAAGTCGATGGCAACAACTATCTTTTTCATCAATAATTAAGTACCTATGAAAAGTTAATTTAAAATTTGTAAGTCGGGAATTCCTGAGAGCAAAATAGAGAATAAAAATAGCTTATCATATTTTATCGTAGGCGTTTAGTTGGAAAATCCGTTTATGGGTTAGGTTTGGAGACTAAACCCCTACATTTTTTTCTCATAAATCTAATGGGATTAGTAACTAGAGATTAAATTTTGTTAATAAATTATCGAAATTTTCACTAAATTGAGTTGAAAAATGTTACCCTTTTTTAAAGATACCTTTTAGTGAAAATCAAAACAGAATAATGATCGATTTAATGAATTGTGTTTGTGATCCCTGTACTTGCGATCCCTGTTCCTGTACTGGTCATCTTATCTTTCAGTTAATAGCCATATCAATGATGCTATTTGCAGTAAATAAAGTTGTAAATCTAACAACAAATTTTTCCCCTAACAATGGCCAACTTACTTAGTATAACTTAAACTATAGAATTTAATGATTCTATGATCTATTTGGCATTTGGATCAAGGAATGTTTCATTCGACTAGAACAAAAAATATCGCTGTGCCATTGGTAAAACTGTAGTAGGTTCGCAAGTAAATAACTCCCCATCAGCTCTCACTTCATAACTTTCAGGGTCAACTTCTATTTCTGCCAAAGCATCATTTAACTTCATATCCCGTTTGCCAATCTCACGAGTATTTCCCACTGCCACCACAGATTTACTTAACCGTTCTTAGAAACCTACGATAATCTATACAAATCTATAATTATCTGTTCCATTCCTGCTTCATTCTAGTCACATCAGCGTTATCCAGTCCACAATTTGTCACAGTCGTTTGCCGAAGGCGGATCCCGCCATGACTAGATTTAAACTAGCATTTCCTATCAAAATACTTCGCCAACAAATCTCGTTCGCGCTAGCGTTCCAGAGCAATCACAGCTAAAATTGCAGTGTTCGCACTTAAACACTCTCTCTGACAAAAACAGAAACTCTTTAATATGAAAAATCATCTTAGTTGATAAATATATTTATTTTCCTATTCTGTCATTTTTCTATCAGTTCTTGGTATCGAAAATTCACATATAGCAATCATATTTTAGTGGTCGTATGTTTGTGGTAGTTAGGAGTCAGGATTTACTCATGCTTTCAGTTTAATTTAACTATTATAAAACTTGTTACAACCTATTGTCAGTAAGCTGATAATATTTACTTCTGTTCAAGTTTTATTATTAATTTCTGTAGCCAAGATATTTGGTTCTGTTAGTTCCGGAGAAATAAAAAAAGATTCTGTATTATTAGCTGAATTATCACAAGATAATTTGCGACTGTGTACTCAAGAAAATCCGCCTTTAGTTGAATATTTGTATATAGAAACAGCTAATTTTTAGGCAAATATTTGCCTAAAACAAAATGGTACGTTATTTTATATTGGCGGTAATCAAGCTAATCCTGAAGATTTGATTAAAATGCCTGCAATAGCGGAGGAAGGAAGCGGATATGTTGCTGAAGATAAAAATATTAGGCACATTGTAACAGGAGCTACTTTTACTATTCTAAAAAATGGTAAGACTGTCAGTGAAGAACAAGTGATATATTATTGTAGTCAATTTTCTGAAAAAACTTGTCAAAAGAGATAATCAGGTAAGCAATTTTTCTTTGAATAAAGTTTAAAAACACACAGACTTTTTGGATATATCCAACTATAGGTATAAACATAAGGTCATTCAATCTGTCATTAGACTATTAATATCAAAGCTTTGCCAGATAAATTTTTATCAAATTATATATTTTTCATAAGATATTAATTTTTTGGCTCTGATCATGTATGATAGAACGAACAAATTTATTTATTTATTTAAGAGGGAAATAAACTGTGCATTTTTTCAAGATCAATCGACAGTTCTTAAAATTAGGAGTATTTGCAATCATAGCATTTCTTTTATCTACATTTTCGTCTAAGGTTCTAGCATCTAGCAATAATCTAGAAGCAGAAAAAAATACTATATTATTAGCCGAATCAGGTCGTAATGATATGCGTATTTGTACTCAACGTAGTAGCGATTGGTCTGAGGTAAATTATTTTGAATCTAAGAATTATTTTGCTAATATTTGTCGTCAAGCAAATGGTAAATTAATTTTAATTGCTGGAAAAAAGTCTAATCCTAATCAAGTGTTAGAGTTACCTGTAGAATTTGACGAAGGATATTCAGCAGTTGATGGTAATCGAACTTTTATAGTAGATGATGGTGCTTTTAGCATGGCAATTAATGGTCTAGTGATCAAAAAAGAACAGATTATTTATCAAGGAAAATCAAATTAAAATCCAGTAAAAATTAATAATTTATCTTTTTCTTGGGGCGTTAATCCCATGGTTTGTACTTGATAGTTGTTGCGGTAAAAATTTTATTATGTTTTGTTTATAGCTAGAAAATTAAATATAATTAATTTACAAAAAATCTAAATATTGCTGTTTTTATTTTTATATTTGTTGCGTCTAGGAGGAGAAATTTGTGGTGGTTGTTTAGGTTGTGAGGGTTCATAAGATTTTAAACCTTTATCCCCTGTGAAAATTTCCACCTGATATTCTGACTTATTATAATATTCAGCAACACTTTTAATTGTCGCATCTCCTAATGCAAATCCTTGACTAGCAAAATTAGGAAATTCATCAGCTAACTGCTTCAAATTTTCTGCATCCCATCAAGCTGACTGTTCTGTAAATGATGCCCAAGGAATTTTACCATCTACAGCTAATTCTATCAGATTGGTTAATTTTTTAGCTATTTCATAACGCTGGTTAGTAGCTGCTTGAGCAATATGATTACCTGTTCCAATAATTGTTGCTAAAGGTAAAACAAATAATGTAGTTTTTGCTTCTTTCTCCTTTTTAAATATTTCATCTACTTTAATTTTCCACTTATTACTTTCAGACCCACAGGTTTCTTTCCCAGGTACTTCTCAATAAACAAATAAAATAGAAGTATCAATAATCAGTATTTTTTTCATACTATCTAATCTGTTTTAAGACTTTTTTCAATCAAACCCTTACTAGCAATTTTTCCTCAAGTTCCTGATGCCATTAACTTCGGTAAATCTGCAATATCTTCTAACGAAATTAACTGACTTTCTCCAGTTTGTTTATCTCGATAAGCTACCATTGCAAAAGGAATAAAATCTGGAGTTAGTTCATCTAATAAAGCAGGATTATGCGTTGTGACTAAGACATCAATTTCCCGTTTTTTACCAATTTTTCTTAACATTTGTATCTGTTAATACTGTTAATACTGTTTCTACTGAAGCACCTTGCATAATACTATTCAAAAAATCTAAGGCATCTACAATATTAGATTTTCCACTAGCATTTGTACCAATTAAAACTGTTAAAGGGTCAATATATATTCTGCATGACGAAAACTTTTCCAGTTTTATAAGGTTATTTGTTTCAACATAAGTATTTCCTTATTTCTCTCTTTCCTTTGACTTTATTTTTACTACTTAAATTATTTATTTGAAAATAGCAGTTTCCTTTTTCCTTCTATCCTATTTTCTTATACTTAGACAATTGATAATCAGGGAAAATTTTCCATTTTTTTGATTAAAGTGCTTGATTAAAAAAACTTGACATGATACTATAAGGATAATGGGAAAGGTGCGCTCAGATCTACTCAAACTCATCAACTCAGAAATCAGCACTTGCGATTATTATCTAATTTTCCTCTAGCTATTTTTCCCAGAAATAAACATCTTTCTCTCTACAAACTGATGTCAGTTTTCACTCATAGCTAAATTGACTTTTTTCAGGATAGTCTTTTGTTTCGGACCCCTGTTTTTTCAGATAATTTTGTCTGTGGAAATTAGTGCTTGACTTTTTCTTTTTTTTTTGCCACTTGATTCGATTTAGACAATTGAGCATCAAAGATTAAATTGAAGGAGAAATCAGAAAAATAGCTTGATTAAAAAAACTTGACATGATACTATAAGCATAATGGGAAAGGTACGCTCAGATCTACTCAAACTCATCAACTCAGAAATCAGCACTTGCGATTATTATCTAATTTTCCTCTAGCTATTTTTTCCAGAAATAAAAATCTTTCTCTCTACCTTTTAATAAAATTATTCAACCCAAATATTGAGTAGGAAAAATTTAACTCTGAAATTTTAATTTGCCAACTATCTTATCGGAGACTACCACCAGTTTCAAAAGAGGAAAATTAAATCAAGAATTAGGGTTCTTCCTACTCCCTACTCCCTACTCCCTACTCCCTAATAATCAAATTTTATCTACCAGTAACTTGCACTAATACATTTCTTTTTCGAGGTCCGTCTAATTCAAAAAATAATATTGACTGCCAAGTTCCTAAAGCCAATTTTCCCTCCACAACAGGAATCACTTCACTATTATTTAAAGTCATTGCCATTAGATGAGAATGAGCATTAATTGGTTCATCAGGAGGCACATCTCGCAAATGCAAATCATTATGGAGATACTTGTCAGATTCTGGTGCTAACTTTCTCAAGTAAACTTTCAAATCTTCAATTAATCTTTCCTCATTTTCATTAATCGCTAAAGCAGTAGTTGTATGTCTAGAAAATACAATTACCTGACCATCATTTATACCAGTTTTAGTTAAGACATCCATAACTTGGGGAGTAATATTGTATATGTCTATTCCTGGAGCAGTTTCTATTTCTAGAAGTTCATTTTTAATCAACATATTAATATCCTATTTTCTCAAACCTACTACCTACTACTATATTTTGACTGATAACTGATAACTGATCACTGAAATGACATTCGTATTAATACTCTACTTTGTCATAGTCGAATAATTGTTAGTCTACTAGACTTGTTTCTTCATTACTAATTACAATTTTTCCCACAGCACGACCCATTTCACTATAAGCATGAGCTTCTGCTATTTCTGCCAATTTATATGTTCGGTCAATTACTGATTTAACTAATTCATCTTCAATCAGTTCTCGGAGAGAAATTAAGTCACGAGGTTTAGGTTGGGCGACGACTAATTTAGATTTTTTACCAGGTACAAATAAAGTCAAAAAAGTAGGAGATAAATTTTCTAAATTTGGCAGAGTAGAAATATAAATTCCCTCTGGTTTCAAGACATTTTCACAACCAGAAAAAGTTTCTTTCCCAACAGCATCAAAAATAATGTCATACTGTTCAGATTCTTTAGTAAAATCAATCTGATTATAATCAATTACTCTATTTGCTCCTAAACTTTCTACTAGAGTAATATTTTTACTACTACAAACACCTATTACTTCAGTTTTCATTGCCTTAGAAATTTGTACTGCAAAAGTTCCAACTCCTCCAGAAGCACCATTAATTAATACTTTTTGTCCTGGTCTTATTTGACCTAAATCAAGTAATCCTTGAAAAGCAGTTAAACCAGCTACGGGAACTGCTGCTGCTTGGGAATAATTCATATTTTTTGGTTTTAATGCAGCAGTATTTGCAGGTATAGCAATATATTCAGAATAAGCACCTCCAATTAATGGATTTATGAATGTATAAATTTCATCTCCAGGTTCAAAATTTTCTACTTTTTCCCCTACTTCTAATACAACTCCAGATAAGTCACAACCTAAAGTAATTGGAAAGTTAAAACCTGATAATAATTGTAGTTGTCCTTGTCTAATTTTCCAGTCAACAGGGTTAACGCTGCTAGCGTGAATTTTTACTAATAATTGATTAGGTGTAATTTGTGGTTGTGCAATGTCGGAATATTCTAAGACATCGATGGAACCGTAACGATTAATAGTGACTGCTTTCATGTTTTTGTTCTGTTAAATTAATAGTTCGATTAGAATACTAATAAATTATATCATGTCCGGTTAGATACTTATCCATAGTAGACTTATACTATAGGGAATGGGCAAAATTTTTAACTCATAATAGAGTGAGAGGTTATATATATATCAGGGAAGAGAGGAGGAAATGATTGTTTGATAATTTTTTATGATTAAGTGGAGTAGATATTAGTTGTTTAGCTGAAAAATACTATGGCAATTCTATTTGAGTCATCTACAAAATTTTAAGGGATTTTAGGGAAGGGGGAAGAGTTTCAGTGGTTTGATTTACTTTTTTATTTGTTACAACCTATTGAGGATTGCTATAGGTTTAATAATCATCCTACACATAATTAAAAATCTGAAAATTCTCACCATACCAGCAGACAAAATATACCTAATTTCGGAATTATCAGACTGGAAAAATCAACAACTCATACATCAACAATTAGTTGAGTAGAACGAAAAATCCTCAGATAATTCCAACTGTAGGAGTCTCCAAAATTGCCGAGGGAACCCTCCACTTTCAGCTAGAATTAAAATTCACTTCATTCCGCAGCCAAAAATTATCAAAACATCATCCGACAAACAATTAAAGATGTGAAAATTCCTACTACATCAGCAAACAAAGCAGCAGGTAAAGCATATCTAGTTTTCTTAACTTCAACACTGCCAAAATAAACAGCCAATACATAGAAAGTTGTTTCTGTTGAACCTTGCATAGTTGATAGTAAATACGAGAGAAAACTTGATGGTTCATTTGTGACTATTTCCGACATAATTCCAAAAGCACCACTACCAGATAAAGGTCTAATTAATGCCATAGGTAATGCTTCTGCTGGCAGCCCAATAATATTAGTTATCGGAGAGAAAATTACAGCTAAAATATCTAATGCGCCACTAGCTCTAAACATTCCAATTGCTACAAAAATTGCCACCATAAATGGAATTATTTTGACAGCAATTTCAAATCCAGCTTTTGCTCCTTCTGTCATAGTTTCGTAAACTTTAACTCCTCGAAAATAGCCGAAAAGTAGAAAGGAGCAAATTAATATTGGCAATAACCAATTAGACAAACTTTCGAGAAAAGTCAGAGTAAAAATATAAGGTATACCTCTGAGATTTAAGTGATAAATTACTGCACCTAAAAAAAATCCGATTAAACTGGCAAAAACTAATTTGCCAATTTTCCCAGGTGGGGTAAATTCTGATATTTTTTCCTCTCCATTAATCAAATTATTTTTATCTAAATATTCTGGAGAAAAGGATTTATTTAAACTAGACATTGATTGGCGACTTGCAAAAAATTTTGCTGTTAAAATAGCCGCAATTGTAGAACAACAAGTGGCGATAAATGTAGGTAAAATAATATCTCCAGGATTAGTAACACCTGCACTTGCTCGAACCGTTATAACACTAATAGGAATTATCGTAACTGAAGAAGTATTAATTGCTAAAAATAAACACATTGCATCTGTAGCAGTTCCCTTTTCTGGATTTAATTTATCCATTTCTGCCATAGCTTTTAAACCCATCGGTGTCGCAGCATTTCCTAACCCTAAAGCATTAGCAGCTATATTTAAAATAATGGCAGACATAGCAGGGTGAGATGGAGGGATATCTGGAAAAAGTTTTACCATTAAAGGATAAATTAAACGGGCAATTATTTTCATTCCTCCTGCTGTTTCAACTGTTGAAATTATGCCTAACCATAATGCCATACTACCAATTAATCCGATGGCTAAAGTAACGGCATTTTTCGCACCTTCAAATGATGCTTCAGTTATGTCCGTCATCCTACCGTTATATGCTGCTATAACTGTAGCTGAAATTATCATAAATAGCCAAATATTATTAATAGGTGATGTTTGTGATTTATTCATTTTTATAGAATAGGGAGTAGGGAGTAGGGAGTAGGGAGCAGGGAAAAATAATTGATTTATCTAGTGCGATAATTTATTAATTATCTGTTAAATGAAATAGCCTTGATCTTTGAGATTAGCATTTTCTCTTGATTATTTATCATTTATCAAAAAGTTAAAGTCTAGCTGAATGCTTACTCTCTAGATTACCGAATAATTAATAATTAAATAATTCAATTTTTAACGTCTCCCTAAAAGGAAAAAGTAATTATCCATTATTAATTATTAATTATCATTCATCTATCTTTTTACCACAATGAGGACAAATGATAGACTTTTTTTGCTGACTTAAAGCTCGTTTTTTTTGAATTTCCTCAGTAAAACCAGAAGCAACAATACCTGTAGGTAAAGCAAATATTCCAATACCAATTAATGATACAATTGCTCCTAAAAATCTACCTAAAGGAGTAATAGGATAAACATCTCCATAACCGACAGTTGTTAAAGTAACAACTCCCCACCACATAGCAGCAGGAATATGAGGAAAATTTTCTGGTTGAGCTTCATTTTCAGCAAAGTACATTAGACTAGCAGAAGTTACTAATAAAATTATGCCAATAAATATAGCAATAATTATTTCTTCTTGTTTTGACTTAATGACTTGAGCAAATAATTTTGTGGTGTTTGAGTATCTAGTTATTTTAAATATTCTAAATATTCTAAAAAGTCGAAATGAACGAGTAAATATTAAGTTTGGCAATAATAAAGGTAAGTAAAATGGGAGAATAGCAATTAAATCAATAATTACTAAAGGTTTGAGTATAAATTTGATTCTTCCCCAGATAGAATGTTTATATCCAGAAGCAACATTAGATGACCAAACCCGCAAAATATATTCAAGAGTAAATATGATTACTGATATTAATTCAAAGTTATCTAACCAGGTTTGATATTGTTGATAAAGTTCTTCTACTGTGGAGATAATCACAGTTACAATATTGAGGATAATTAATGTAATGATGAAGACTTTAAAGATTTTGCTGTAGGTATCTCCGGGATTATCTAGTTCAATAATTTCAAATATTCGACGTTTGATTTTGTGGAGCATTTTTTCTATATAGCATGGAATAGGGAATAGGGAATAGGGAATAGGGAACAGTCGAAAAACATTTCCTAGTCTAAGGTTAATCATAAGTCTATGTCTTAACCAATTCTTTCTTAGTTATAGAAGTTTAAGAATAATTTTTATCTTTTAGGGAGAATTAGATAGTCATCTATTATATGATGTGAGTCATAGTTTAGTCTGAGATATTGAGATTTTAGTAGGGTGATAAATTTGAGCAGTGTCAAATTTTCTGAGGCAAAGTTAGGGAAAGTTTTGAGTAGACTTTCTGGTATTTGCTGGAGTAGTTTAAGTATAAGAATCCAACTTTCAACCTAACTCTTCTAGTAACCTTTCAAAGAAGTTTTTGTATGGAGTAATATCTGAGATTCGGCGTTGGATTTTGTGGAGTATTTTTTCTAGGGAAGTTTGAGAGTAATTGTTATCT
>JBFRWR010000384.1:0-4163 GCA_051439685.1 Trichodesmium sp. | reverse complement strand
TCAATTAATCAAGTATTTCTGCTTAATATTTTCCCGCCAAATTTGACCAATGAGAACGGTCAATCAGATGATTTATACAGTATAAATACTTAGCTAACCACCCTTTTTTTTATACTACTTTTAATGTGACAATTTGACGTGCGGAATGTGAGTTTTAAAGTTAAGTTTATTTTTTTTTTGGATAAATTTAGATGAATAATTTCATATAGATTAAATCATAAAAATTGATAATTTATTCCTAACTTTTCAGACCTAAAAAAAAATCACAAAAATAAGGGGTTTAATGCAAAGCAATAAAATGTGTTATATAGCAATTCTAAATAGGTCGTAACAAATCAACAAGTAAATAAAAAAGTTGAAAATCCTACCTGTTCCCTGTTCCCTATTCCCTGTTCCCTAACAAGCAATAATATTTTTGCCACAAATAAAATAGGATTGCTATATAATAAACAAACTTTAGCCAAAAATTGTCCTATCAAAATTAGATTAAAATGGAAGAAAATTTACCACAAATATCAGGTTTAGCAACAGTATTAATGGTAATTGACAATCAAATAATTACCATAGAAATTGATGGAGTCAACGCACCAATAACCGGAGGTAACTTTGTTGACTTAGTAGAAAGAAATTTTTATGACGGTATTAGATTTCATCGCATAGAAAATCAGCCACAATTTTCATTAGTTCAAGCAGGCGATCCTTTCAGTAGAAACCCAGATATTCCCTTAGAGCTTTTAGGAAGTGGTGATTTTGTCGATCCAATCACAAATGAACCTCGATTTATTCCCTTAGAAATTAAACCGCCAGGATTAGGTCAACCAATTTTTTACAATCAAATAGTTCCTCCACCCGTACAATTACCTAATGTAACAGGTGCGATTGGTATGGCTCGTACAGAAATTTTAAATTCGGCATCTTCTCAGTTTTATATTCCTCTCAATGATTTATCAGTATTAGATGGAAGTTTTGCCGTATTTGGTAATGTTATAGATGGATTAGAAGTTATAGAAGAAGTCGAATTAGGAGATAGTATTACCGCTGCCAGAGTTACTCAAGGAATAGTTCCTAATCGAGTTTCACAAATTATGAGTGATACAAATCTACTCAATAGTTTTATTAATATTGTGAATCGTGCGAATATTCCATTGTCTACTGATTTCTTTCAACTATTAACAGAAGACGATGATATTTTTGAAATTTCTATAGAATTATCTGAGGAAGTATTTGGTGTTTTAGGATTAGAAGGAAACGATGAAATTACAGGTTCAATCATTAATGATGTAATTAATGGTAATCAAGGAGATGATACTTTAGATGGTAGAGATAGTTCCGATTATCTTCGTGGTGGAAAAGGATTAGATTTATTATTAGGTGGTCTTGATGATGATATTCTCAGTGGGAATTTAGATAGTGATACTTTATTTGGTGGAAAAGGAGATGACTTTTTAAGGGGTGGTAAAGATAGTGATTTATTAACTGGTGGTGAAGGAAATGATATTCTAATTGGTGATGCTGGTACAGATAATTTGTTCGGTGAAGCAGGTGCAGATACTTTTGTTTTAGCATTAATTGATAATGAAGAAGATAATGCAGATACCATAGAAGATTTTGATTTTTCAGCAGGGGATAGAATAGGTGTTTCTGAGCCAATATCTTCTCTTTCTTTTACTCAACAAGGTGACAATACTGTTATAGAAATAGAAGAGGATGCAGAAGGAAATAATATTATTCTGGGTACTGTCAATAATTCCACAGTAGAAGATGTTAGAAGTGCAACTTTCTTTTTTGATTTTGCTACTATTTCTGTACCTGATGCACTACCTTTTGGAGATGCAGCTTTGAGAATTGGATAATAAATATTAGGGTAAAACTTAGGAGTTAACAATTAGCATTCAAAATAGCTTGGGAAAATTTATTTGGTTGATAATTTTGACTGGAAATTTTCCCTGCTTACTTAGGTTTTTCTAAAAAAGTTTTTTGGTGAGGTTTAGTAGTGAGGAGAATAATTATTTCTCCCTCGATTTTTCAGCTTATAGGTATCTTAATTTCCTACTTATTTATTCCTTGTTTGATAACTTTTGTGGGCAGTCAAAGTAGGAATCGAATATAATGGAGTAGAAAATGATGGACAACTAAGGAGTTAATAAACCAATGGAAGAAACAAACGAAGCAAAAAGTACCGCAGAATATTTAGAAGAACTAGAATTACCTGATTTAGACGACCAAGAAATTACAGTAGAAATGGTCGTGCAAAAAGTATCAGATGAAGAAAATGATGATGATGATGATGATGATGATGATGATCGGGAAGAGGAAAATGAGAGAGAAAAAATTACCATTCAACTTAATTCCTCAAGCGCTCCAGTAACAGCAGCTAACTTTGTTAACTTGGTAGAGCAAGATTTTTATGATTCTCTGGCATTCCATAGATTTGTAGAAGGGTTTGTGATTCAAGGTGGAGATCCTGAAAGTCGGAACATCAAGGTTTCGATGGAAGATTTAGGTACGGGGGGTTATATCGACCCAGAAACAGATGAGGAACGAGAAATACCTCTGGAAATTAAAGTTGCAGCAACAGAAAAAATTGTCTATAACGAGCTAGTTGATGAGCCAGTTGCATTATCCCATGAAGCAGGGGTAATAGCTATGGCACGAAGTCAAGCACTAGATACAGCTTCTTCACAGTTTTACTTCGCCGTAGATGATATCAGCGATCAATTAGATGGTGGTTATGCGGTATTTGGTGAAGTGACTGAGAATTTTGATTTTGTAGAAGAGATTCGAGAAGGCGATCGCATCCTAGTTGCTAGGGTAGTTGACGGAAATATACCTAGTAGAACCTCAGAAATAATTAAAGATTCAGATTTACTAAATGATTGGGCAAACTCTGATAATAAAGCTAAGGTATCCTATGTTGAGAATAAAGCTGAGATATCCTATGTTACTAATGGAGATGAAACAAGAATATTAGGATTATTAGAAGATAATCTAATCCCTTCATTAACTCCTGATCTTGAGGAACTTCCTAACAATGATGACAATTCTGAAACTGAAGGAGGTAAACAAGAAAATGATGAGAGTGAGGAAGTAGCTAGTGGTGATGAAAATGATAACTCAGAAGAAACGGAGGAACTTCAAGCCAGTCAGACAGAGACTCTCCTAGATATAGATGTTGTTGACTCTTCTTTCACAACTATTTTAGGAACAGAGGATGATGATGTTATTGATGTTCTCGAAATAACAGATGCTGACCCTGACTCCTCCTTTGCTATCATGGGTTTGACAGGTGATGATGAAATATCTGGTGGTAATGCTAATGATATCCTGAGTGGAAACGAAGGAAATGATAGCATTACTGGTCGTGACGGTCAAGACTTCCTCCGAGGTGGAAAAGGAGATGATATTTTAACTGGTGGCAAAGGAAATGACTATCTGATAGGCGATTATGGAAATGATATTTTAACTGGTGGTTTAGGTGCAGATAGTTTTATTCTACGAGCTGATGCTATGGGTGAAACCGCGATTACTGATTTTAGTCTTGCAGAGGAAGATCAAATTATTATAATTGCTGAGTTCACATCAGATGAAGGAAATGTTTATGAATTAGTTGACGTTAATGGAGATGCTGAGATTAGACTAATTGATAGTAGTTCTGTATTAGGAATAGTTGAAGGTACTGCTATAGAAGATGTTGAAAATAACATTTTTGCAGTAAATCCTGATGATTATGCTCTACGTCTTGGTTAATTAATGAGATATTTTCCAGCACTTAAGTAATCAAGATCATCTGTATTAGTATACTGTCTTGCCAGCACTCAATCATAGATTACAGTGCTGGTTGTCTGATGATTACAGGCAATTATTCATTCATTTTTTTTGTGAAAGTCTGGCTTCGGTGCAGCAGCAAGATGTTCCTACTGCTGAAAATTAGGCGATCGCTCCTTAACAAGCAGAAACTGTAGGGGTTTGGTCTCCAAACCCAAACCCCTTGACAATTAGAAAAAGTTGTTTTATTTTTAAAGTGAATAGGTATTATATAGAATCCGGTTATATAGTATATGTTGATAATTCTATAATTTTCAGTATTCAATCTCCCCTACTCCCCTACTCCCCTACTCCCCTACTCCCCTACTCCCCTACTCCCGACTATACAATAACTATTC
>JBFRWR010000383.1:0-5367 GCA_051439685.1 Trichodesmium sp. | reverse complement strand
CTTTGAACTTCTACTACATTTTCAACCATAAATCTGTAAACCATATAATTTGTGTCAGGAAATTAATTATAGATGTATCTTAGAAGTTATTAAAGTCTGCGTAGCATTCCCTTAGAAAGGAAAGTTTATCCGCAGGAGGCTCGCTATTAGCTCAGAGCTGAATGCTTACTGATAATTACCTCTCCCTCAAAGGAAGAGGATTGAATAAAAGGAAAAAAAAATTATTGTTTCTCTTGAAATAGAAGGCTTTAAACCTTAATTATTTGATAAATTAAAATTTATAGTTAATTTTCTGACGATAGGTAGGGTAAGATGCGATCGCAACAAAATAAAGTCCCTGCTGCTACACAAAGTGGAATACCAAAGAAGTTAACTATGGGAATAGTAATTAAGGCTTGACAAATCAACCCAAAACTGCCACTTGCGGGTAAACTATAGCGCACCATATTTAACTTTTCTCGAAACTTTAATTTTCTTCTCTCTAAAGGTCCATCAAAAAAGTCAAGACAAACAATGGAAGTTGTTAAAGTTATGCCGCCAATAGTTGCAATTAAAGAACCTCCAGGAAAGAAATTTAAGATTAACAAAGGTAAGCCTATCACTAATAGTAATCCAATTTTTTTTAGTTCAAAAAGTATGGCTCGCCAAATATCTCTCATAGCTCCTAAAAAGCCTGGAGGTGCTTCAGGTAATGTACCAGTTCTAATTTTTTCTAATTGTTCAGAAAGTTGACCATAGAAAGGTGAACCAAGAATAGCGCCGAATTGTACTAATAAAAATCCAATAATTAGTAATAATATAATAAACAGGATAAATTCTACAAACCAATCCAAGATATTATCAAGATAACTTAAGAAACTTAACCAAGTTGGCAGTTGAGCAATAAAAGTATCAAAACGCAAAGACAGATTATTAAAAATCAGATCGACTAAATTAATTCCTGGCACTAATAAGCCGACATAAAGAATAATTCCGAGTAAAATATTAATCAAAATCGGAATAATCATATAAGCTATTAATCTCGGATTTTTCGCAAATATCATTACAGCACGAAAATGATAAGTTGCACCTGCTATTAATCCGAAAGGAGCCTTAAATATAGATAGTATTGATTTTGAATTTTGCTCTTTTAGCATATTAATTAAATGAGATAGGGAATAGGGAGTAGTACCGCTACGCGGAAGTCAGAAGTTAGAAGTCAGAAGTTAGAAGTTTTAATGGGTAAGGTTTTGAGCATTACGCTCCTTTTTGAGCGTGAAGAGCTGAAAACCAAGCACTTTTTTCAACCCAAAAAAGGCACTTACCTTTATCTATAAATACTTTTATATTTAATCAGCATCAGCAGAGCAATAATTAATCCCTTAACCTTAACCACAAAAAAGCTGATTGCTGACTGCTAATAGCTGTTTCGCTTGCTTCGGTGTGCGAAATGAATGCGAAGGATTCCGTAGGAAATGCTTACTCCCTATTCCCTATTCCCTAAAAACTTTAAGGTTTTTATACAGCAGATTCCGAAGCTATGAGGTACATTTATTTTTCTTCTTTTCTATTCCCTTTTCCCTGTTCCCTGTTCCCTCAAACCTAAAGTTTTGTCACCTCATAACAAAGGAAAACGCTGTAATAAAATAGGACTGCTATATGAGATGATTCAAAAATAGAAGATTAATTAAAAAAAATATTTTTAGCTTTCTGAATCATTCTCAAAATAATAGAAAATAATAGACTCAACAATTAACAACCCAACCATAAGGATCGGCAACTTTACCAGTTTTAATATCTTCCAATTTTTGCAAAACTTGAGGAGCATATTTCCCTTCAGAAAAAGGAGGTAAAACCATATCCTGACCTTGATAATTAATAGTAGAAATATGAGCAATAGTCGCAGCAGTTCCCATACCAAAAACTTCAGAAAGATTCCCCTGTTGATAAGCTTCTGCCACTTCATCAATAGAAATTAATCTTTCCTCAACTTTAACACCCATATCTCTAAATAAAGTTAATACACTATCTCTAGTAATTCCTGGCAAGATAGTACCAGTTAATTGAGGAGTAATAACCACGTCATTAATCACAAAAGCCACATTCATTGTGCCACATTCTTCAATATATTTTTTCTCCTTCCCATCCAACCATAAAACATTATCATAACCCTGTTGTTTAGCCTCTTTATCTGCTAATAAACTGCCAGCATAATTACCCGCGCATTTAGCTTCACCAGTTCCTCCTGCACAAGCTCGAACATATTTATCTGTAACAATTAACTTAACAGGTTCCGAATAATAAGCACCTACCGGACAACTAATAATAATAAATTTATAACTATTTGCTGGTTTAAGACCAACAGATTCATCCGTGGCAAAATAAATAGGTCTAATATATAAAACACTACCTGATTGAGTAGGAATCCAATCAGCATCTAATCTAATTAATTCTTTTAAACCATCAAGAAAAATATTTTCTGGAATAGGTGGCATACATAATCGGAAAGCCGATTTATTTATTCTTTGATGATTAGCTTCTGGACGAAATAATAAAGGTTTTCCTTCAGGACTTCTATAAGCTTTTAAACCTTCAAAAACTGTCTGACCATAATGTAAAACAGAGACAGAAGGAGACATAGAAATATTCCCATAAGGAATAATTTTTACATCTTCCCAACTACCATCCATATAATTCGCAACTAACATATGGTCACTAAATACTTTACCAAAAGGACTATTATTAATATCCTGTTCTTGAATGCGAGAGTGGGTAGTTTTTTCTACTGAAATTTGAGGATTAACTATTGGCATTATTGTCTAGTTTATTTAATATCTCTAGTAACTCTTAAGAGACTATTTGTAAAAAAGTATTGAGAGAGCAAATAGTAACTAAAATCTCAAAAGGTTAATACCTAAAGAGATGAATACAATCTAGTAAATAGAGAGGTATTGATTACATATATTCTTAGATTTTAACTGACAAATAGTTGTCTTAATTTCTGTAAGCATTTTCTGCGGAATGCTGCGCAAAAAGAGGAGCTGCACTAACAGCTACATTACCTTTAAAAAAGGAAAAAACTATTATTAGGGCGGGTTTACTTAATCTTTAGAGTAACCATGAAAATTATAGCTAAAACCCGCCCCTACTATTGCACCATTTTAAGGTGTATCAGTCCAGTAGTAGCAGTTAAATAAATGCTTGATTCATTAATGAAAAAGCTGATAGCTGAATCCTGACTAATTTTTTCCACCTTATTCCCTATTTACTATTTGCTCTGCCCTATCTACTGCTTATATTTCTTTTACACATAATCTCTAATTATATTTAGAATATCATTTATTTGTTAGTATTTACCAGTTATTTAATCATCTATGTAAATATTCATATTTTGATACCAGTTGGAAAAAAGAATGTGACGAATAATCAGGGCGATAAAAATATTTTACAGAAAATATCCCTTTGCCTAACTTTGCCTAAATAAAATTAAGATAGGTTATATAGCAATCCTATTTTATTTGTGGCACAAATCTTACTGATTTTTAGGGAATAGGGAACAGGGAACAGATGGGAGTTTCAACTTTTTTTTTATCTACTTTTTGATTTGTCACAACCTATTGAGGATTCCTATAGACTCAGAAATGATATCCAAGCTCAAACTATTAATTATGAATCCTGACTTCTGAGTGCAAAAAAAATCCTCTATCTCTCTATCTATTTCTAGCAGATAATTATCAAATTGCTATTAGAGATAGGTTTGTGATTATGGTTAGCCAAAAGCTACTCAAAAATCAAACCAAACCCACCCTAATTTTAATTACCAAACTTAAAATTATTCATCATGCTTGGCAATAACCCAAATAGCATGAACAATACCAGGAATAAAACCTAATAAAGTTAGAAGAATATTAATCCAAAAAGAACCGCCAAGACCAACAGTTAAGAAAACACCTAAAGGCGGTAAAAATATAGCAGCTAGAATTCGTAGTACAGTCATTTTAGTTACTCTTGTAATTATTAAACTATTGTTTTTTGAGTATGTAGCAGTAGCTACATCAGGTCAGGAATTATAGGATAGCCTAAAGAAAGTAATATCTTTAAATAGTTAATCTTTTTCCTTTTTCCTTCCTTATATAACTTCAACTCTTAGTAGCGCCTTTACCGAAAAATTTAGGAGGTTCTGCTAAAGTATAAACCTCCGTTTCAGTGGCGATCGCTTCCCGTAGATGTTTAGGTACTTGTAACATTCCTAATAAAGTCGTTCCATCAAACATCCGAAACCCTCCATTAGTCTTTTCTGCCAGAAGTTTATCCAATGTTTCTGGATCGGGACGAGTATTAATCATCTCTGTTGAACCTAGTACAAAACCCCAAGGTCGCCCATAAGTAGGGACATAACTACTGTAGGATTGAACATGAGGAAAAACTACCTTCATTGTATTAACAATTCGAGCATGAAGTTTCATTTCGCCAGGGGAAACAGGGCCAGCTTGAACCACAAAAAATCCTCCAGGAGTAAGTACCTTCTGAATTTTTTCAAAGTATTCCTTCGTAAATAGTTGAAATGATGGTCCTTCTTCTATCGGATCGGAAAGGTCAGAAATTACTACATCCCATGTCTCAGTAGAGGTGTCCAAAAATTCTAAAGCATCACCAATGACCAACTGTAAACGGGGGTCATCAAAAGCATTATTGTGCATTTCTGGCAAATATTGGCGACAAGCTTCTACAACTTCTCCATCAATGTCAACCATGGCCACTTTTTCCACAGTTTGCCAACGTAAAACGTCTCGAATCGTAGCTCCCTCACCACCACCGAGAACCAAAACTTTCTGAGGAGACCCATGATAAATCATCGCCGGATGTACTAAAGGTTCATGGTATAAAAATTCATCTCCTGTACAAGACTGCCATTTTCCATCAAGAACCAGTGCTTTACCATAAACACCAGTTTCGACAATATACATTTCTTGATAGATAGTTTTTTTATAAGCAAGGACTTTTGTAATACCATGAACATAAATATCCCAAGGTGTGATATACTCGCTTACCCACAAATCTGCACCAACTTTACTACCAGCCATACAAAATACTCCTGGATGATATATTTAGACAGAATGTATTTTTTAGCACAGAATGGTTAGTAATTCCAACAACACTCAATACAAATTTTAACTGGTTACAGGTATTATTAACTAAATGACCTAATTTTATACCTATGATTAGAGTAATTTTACTTAATCTATTAAGAGACTGTTTGTCAAATAAGTATTAAGAGAATGAATAGTGACTAAAATCCCAAATTGGTAATATTTGAAAGAATTGAAATTTAGTAGCTAAATAGATATAGGGTTTCTCAGTCTGATCGGGTACATTGATCTTGATGTT
>JBFRWR010000382.1:0-4818 GCA_051439685.1 Trichodesmium sp. | reverse complement strand
TTCTAGAGACTCAATTCCTGGAACTTCAGCTAATAATTTTAATCCTGTTTCTATCTCCTGATTTTCTCCCTCAATTTCTACTTCATATCCCCATCCACTTGATAACTTATTACTCATTTCTTCAGGAGTACCCGTAGCTACAATTTCACCCTGATTAATAATCGCCACTCGATTACAAGTCATACTAACTTCCGTCAAAATATGAGTAGATAAAATAATTGTATGCTCTTCAGCTAAACTTTTAATCAAATTTCTCACTTCAATAATTTGTCTAGGATCGAGACCAACAGTCGGTTCATCTAATATAATTACCTGCGGATCGTGTACCAAAGCTTGAGCAATACCAACCCTTTGTTTATATCCTTTCGATAACTTTCTAATCAAAACTTTTTGCTTATCTAATAATCCACATCTTCTCATTGCCAACTTAACTCTAGCAGAGCGATCGCCCGCAGGAACTCGTTTAATTCTAGTGACAAAAAATAGAAATCCTTCCACCGTCATTTCTGGATATAATGGTGGTATTTCTGGCAAATAACCAATCAATTGTCGTACTGCCATAGAATTTTCGTGAACATCATAACCAGCAATTTTAGCTGTGCCACTTGTAGCGGGTAAATATCCAGCTAAGATGCGCATTGTTGTAGTTTTACCTGCACCATTAGGACCTAAAAATCCGAGTATTTCTCCTTGTTGTACAGCAAAAGATACTTCCTTCAGCGCGGAGGTTGAGCCATAAATTTTGCTTAATTTTTCAACTTCAATCATTATGATTTTATGCTCCTCAAAAAATTACTTGAAACTGGTAATACTAAATTAATAAAAGATCAACATTCAGCTATTATAATTCAGCATTCATCATTCAGCTTTGACTGCGGAATGGTACTGAAACAGATTTTGAACGTAATAATTTACTAAAGTTTCCTGATGATAATATTTTTATTCATAAGTTTTAATTCTCCTTGGAGACTAATTCCTCTGTCGCTGTGAGAGTTGAGTTATTAACGTATCCTGTTTGTCATGGGTAATTAATGTCCAAAAAGTGAAGTATCAAGAAAAAAATCATCAGCTAATTTTCATCAGTTCTGTAGGTTGGCTCGACTATTAGCTGACCGCTGACTGCTAATAGCTGAATGCTTACATTTTAACACCCCTATCCCTTCCTGATTTTACCTTACTAGAAAGAGAAAAATTTAATGTAATAGTATTTTTTTCAATGGTATAATCCTAAATCAAAAAAAGATAATGATAGGGTACATCTCAATGCAAGAATAAAGCCAAAAATTTATCGCTTTTAGGGAACAGGGAACGCTTAACTGGGAACAGAGAATGGGGAACAGAAAAAAAGTATTTGTGTAAATATGAGATGCACCCTAATGACAGTAAAATTTCTTGGAAAACTATGAGTAAGTTTACACTTTTTCTAACTCTACTACTTAGTGGTACTGAGACATTTTCTGGCAGAAAAACTGTTTGTTTGCGGAGCAGTCCGAAGGAAAAGTTAGTCTAGACAAGGGAATTACGTTAACACCCTGAAAATGGCTAAAACCTTTGGTAATAAAGGATTTATATATTTTTGACGTGAAAACCTTGGTCTTTCTATATTTGAGCCTATTTTTTGCCGTTATTTTGTGTAAGTCCCGTTAGGAGAAAATAAACCTATACTATATTTTTTTAGTTTCACCTTTTGCCAAATATCTAAACACTAGCCTTTTTATTGTTCCATCTACAAATTTAGTTTTGACTAAAATAATTACTTAACTAATATAGTATAATAACTATTTTTAAGATTATTGTATATTTTTCCAGACCAAACTCAACCTTATTATCAATATTGTCTTAACCGAAATTTATTCAGATAACAAGTTGCTTGAAGCAGAAAAAAATTAGTTTAACTTTTAATTTTATATATAGTAATCCGCCCATAGGTTGTGATAATTTTCATAATAGTTAATCTGAACTGAAAACCTTGGAAATTATGTACCTCGCGAATCCGACGCTTCCTCTACTTAACTCCTTAGTACCACCAAAATATTAACAATTAAATAGGATTGCTATATCATGTTGAAAATCAAAATTATACTAACTACATTAGCAGCAATTACACTTATCCTACCTATCAATCAACTATTAGTTAAGGCTAACCCCAAATCTTCAGAAAATTCTACGCCAATAGAACAAACAACTAACACCAACCAACCCCAAAATATATACCAGCAGGCCAAAGAAGAACTACCTGAAGATCTTTATGCACTGTATCGAATTGTTGAACGTATTGCCAGGGCCAATAAACTTGATCAAACTTGGCAGATCGTAATTGTTCCAGAGTACAAAATTAATGCCTTTGCCACTAATGTTAACCTTATTGCTCTATACAATGGTATTTTGGATCAACTTGTAGGAGATGCTTCTGCAATAGCTTGTATAGTTGCCCATGAAATGGCACATCATACTGAAAGACATACAGCTTTAACTCCTGTGGAAAAAGCAGCTTTAATCAAGAAAATTGAACAAGAAGCTCAACAAGAAGCTTTGGCAAAAAAACAGAATGCTCAAGCACAGGCAACTGGTATTTCTATTGGACGTAGTGCAGCAAGAATATTTGGCGGAAGAGCAGGAAGGTTTGGTAGTGCTGTATTGGGTAATGTTAGTCGTCAACGCTCGAAGTCAGCCCAAGAAAGAATAGATGAAATTGTCGCTCAGAAAAAAGAAGAGTTAGAAAAAACTCTTGCTGAAGAAGGCCGTAAAAGAGAATTTGAAGCTGACGAAATAGGATATTTATATTCAGCAAAGGCAGGTTTTGAACCAGAAGGTTGTTTAAGAGCAATGAAAGTTTTGGGGCAAACACCAAATGCTGAATTTGATAATACTCATCCTGCTGTACCTAAGCGTATCGAAGCTCTGCAAGATTTGATGGTCAAGTTTCCAGCTACATCTCTAGCAGCAGAGGGTAAAGCTATTATTTCTGAAACTGAACCTTTGACTTATGATTTATCTAAGGATGGAGCATCTTTAAGAGTTAATTCTAGTCGTGGTGCTTCCTCTGCAGATGATATAGAACGTTTATTTGACTAATAAACACTTTACTTTTCAGTAAATATAAATACTTGACATCTCCAGGGGTTGAAACACCCTGGATTCTGTGGTTAGCCCACCGCAAATGGGATAAATCCACATTTGCTTAAAGCCTGTCAACAGACTCCTAAACTCCTCGGCATAGACCGAAATCTAGCTGTGAGTTTACTTTTTTTTGTTAGCTTTCACGAGTGGTTTTACTCATGCAGGTTGGAGCAATCTTCTCGCTGCTCTAGCTGCCTACTTGCTTTTCTAAGGGAATGCTGTGCAAACAGCCGTCGTAGGAAGTTAATTTCCCGTCTCCTGTCCACCGGAATTTCACCGCAAAGTGCGATCTTGTCATGGCGACAAACCTTGTTCCTTATTCCGCTAGTATAGCAGATTTTTACTACGGGTTAAAACCCGCATATCGTTATTCAACCAGCCGTTAAAACGGGCTGGCTAACTTCCTCCTGTGATTTTTTAGGTTGGTTTGGGTATAGTGCATTAATTTTGCAGGATTATATCATAATTTTTCAATTAATGAGAAAAAGATTGTGAGTGACCAAATAAATTAAATAAGGTCTGTAGCATTATTGTTTGTGAATAATTTTTGCTGATATTTTAACTAATTAGGATTTGCTGAATAAAGTATTTTGCTAGGGGTAGGAGACAGGAGACAGGAGACAGGAGACAGGAGACAGGAGAAATGGAAATTATAGAGGAGGTAGTCGTCAAAATTGTCCCAGGATTTTTCTGCCATAATCATCCTCAAATACTAGCATACATGAGCTTTTTAGACCGAAACAGGCGCACTTTTTTTAGACCCAAAAAGGCTGAAATCAATATTTATCAGTGCTTTGATATTTAATCAGCAAGCCCTAATTAAAGAAAATATTTTAGTTATTTAAGTTTTGGTATGATTTAAGATTGTGTTTATAATAATTTAACGATAGTTTAAGGATAACAAAATAGATATGACCGCAATTCAATTTATTCAAGGTATTGATGAAGAATCTATACCACAAGTCCGTCTAACTCGTTCTCGTAGTGGTAATCAAGGAACTGCCACATTGATTTTTGAGAACCCCAAGGCTTTAGGCCAAGATATTACTGAAGACATTACAGGGATGTATATGATTGATGAAGAAGGTCAAATTACCAGTCGCGAAGTTAAGGCCAAATTTATTAATGGTGAGCCTAAAGGTCTTGAAGGTATTTATGTGATGAAGTCTAAACAAGATTGGGATCGCTTTATGCGGTTTATGGAGCGTTATGCTAAAGAGCATGGTTTAGAATTTAGTCAAGCTTAAGAACTTGAGAAGAGGTAATAACTTTTACCTTAACTGAAAAATTGTGTCTCAAACCTCGCCCTTCAAGGGCGACTTTTTAGTTGGTTTTATTTCAAAAAATAATTTTATCATACCGTTGGCTTAAATATAAATTGTGAAAGCTATATTTAATTATCAGGACTTACGCAGAACCACCATATCTAATAGGTGCGTTAACGAAGTTAGTTGTGCGCTAGCTAATCGCGATTCGCCCCTACAGATGGTATATGATTCGCTATTTTGCCTAAGTCCTGATTATTATATTTATCCAACACGCTAACAAAAATACCGATATTTTAAGCTAGCTTTGACACTCCACGGACTAAAGTCGCGTGGATTCGTGACTAGGAGCTGTAAATCGGGTTAAAACCACGATTTCCACATTGCTCGTTTACGAAGTATTGCCGTTAGGCAAAACAACCACATTGCCAGT
>JBFRWR010000381.1:0-7309 GCA_051439685.1 Trichodesmium sp. | reverse complement strand
CTCCCCTTTATAAGGGGATAAATAAAGAGAATATTCATTAGATCAAGCCTCTTGCTTTCCTAGGTCATGCTGCGCAAACAGCTAGAGGTACTAATAACTGATAACTGATAACTGATAACTGATAACTGATAACTGAAATGACCCTGCTTTCTATCCTGTGAAAGGAGTTTTATTTCTGTAATATATGTAGAAGTTTAATTTATGTAGAGGTTTGGAAACTAAACCTCTACTATTTTTATTTTCGGGTTTATTTAGGGTTTGCTGATTAAATCTCAAAGCATTTACAGATTAAAGATTTTACCCTTTTTGGGTTGAAAAAAGTTGCAGCTTTTCAGTTGAAAATGCTCAAAAAGTTAGTATTTTGGGTAATACCAAATTCAAAAAAGATGATTGCAGTAAAATGATAACAAAACTGTTAGTAAATTTGCTAATGACGTAGGGGGTACAAATTAAATTATCCTGCTGGAATAAAAACAATTTATTCTGGTTATCAGACTGTTTTTATATCAATTTCCTAAAGTCAGACTACAGATAACTTGAAATCTTGGATGTCAAGTTTGATATATACTTTGACAAGTGTTATTTAAGTTTATGAAATTGGTATTAGTCAAAAATGAAATATTTTTACTCTCAGAGAGATAAATATTAGAAATTCTGAACTCCTGTACCTAGCCAATCCGATGGCTCCCCTACCTGACTCCTAAGAACAAAGCCACTGTAGCAATATTTTATGAAATTGGTATAAGATAAAGCAAAAAAATTGCTCCCCTACTCCCCTACTCCCCTACTCCCTAAAAAGACTTTTTCAGCAAACCTTATTTAGTAGCTACTACTGCTAAATTCCAAGCAAATCTTTTCATTAAAGGTAACTTTTTCAACACCACATCCAACTTTTCTAATCTACGATACATTGGTTCTAATCTTTGATGTTCAATAATAATCTTCTTCCAATAACGTTCTTTATTTGGGTCAACTTTTTCAATTAAATAAAACCTGAGAAAAATCCACAGAGTTGCTAACCAAAAAGTATCATAAGCTGTTTCTGAATAGAGGGATTTAATAAAATCAACAATATTAATATCCAGAGGTGTTTCATCCTCAGTTCTCACTTTTGTTGCAATGCGTCGATAAACATTAATAACTGGGTTATGTTTCAACGGGTCCCAAAAACAAGCTTTGCCACCAGGTTTAAGAACTCGGTGCATTTCCCTAATAGCTAATGTCGGATTTGGTAAGTGGTGAAGTAAGTTAGAAGCGTAAACAAAATCAAAAGTATGATCGGGAAATTCTAACGCCATAGCATCCATAACTTTCCCTTCAACTTTTACACCATTTTTTTCCGCCAAATTAACAGCAACATCGACCATTCCTGGAGAATAATCTGTTGCTAAACACCGCGCTCCTTTTTTGGCAAAATAAACGCTATTTTCTCCTGCACCACAACCTAAGTCTAACAAGTATTTATCTGTTAAATCTCCCATTTGTTTGAGGATAAATCTGTTTTCTGGTGCTGTACAACTTTCAAAATAATCAACTACTCGAATACCTTCAATATCAATAGTTGATGCCCAGGTATCGTGAAATATTCGTTCTTTAGCTAGTATTTCGTCTTGCATTTTTTAGATAGTTATCCATTTTTATCTATCTATTTTACTACTTACCGGATAATTAATAATTAATAATTATTAATTAAATAATTCAGC
The DNA here is from genome assembly GCA_051439685.1 of Trichodesmium sp. GTDB lineage: Bacteria > Cyanobacteriota > Cyanobacteriia > Cyanobacteriales > Microcoleaceae > Trichodesmium. The sequence continues at coordinate 5,606 of JBFRWR010000381.1, read as the reverse complement.
ACCCTTTGCCTCCCCTTTCAAGGGGAAAAAGCGGTCGAGGGATGGCGAGGTCTCCTCGCCATATCCAATCGACCAAGAGAAATAAATTTTTTCGGCGTTGGTCAATCCGATGGTTTTAACCAGAGGTAATTATCAATTATCAATTATCAATTATCAATTATCAATTATCAATTATCAATTATCAATTAATGAACACTACTTTATGATAAAATTACAGTAGACATATTTTTTGTATTTGCAATAAAAAGCCTTTTTCCACAACACCTTGAACTGTCCCATTTCCCTCTAAACTATCAAGGGATTCAAAATTTATAGCAGTTTCGGAGTTAGTGAGATACAAAATTGTATCACTTTTAGTAAATAGGTAAGAGAGATTAGTCTTCAACTTTCCTTATCAATAACATTACTACTATCAGTTAGTAAAAAGATAGTTGGTTATGAGTATAAGTCAAATTAAAATTAAAAATCTATGCACTATCAAAATCTGCAAAACTTCCTGTTTGCCGTCTATTAAATTCTTGCTGAAATTAACAGTAGTAGCAGGGTCGTCTACTCCATAGAAATGAAAAGAGCTAGCTAAAGCAGCAGTATTAGTAATATTAATACACTAGCAAAAGGAATAGTAAGGAAGAGCAGCGATAGAAGGAATGATTAGGTTTTTCATGATTTTTGCGCCCCTGTAACCTGAAGTTTACAGTTTAATCATCTCCCTAATTTCACTTTCTATTAGTGATTTATGAGTAAATTTACAGTGATATTATTGTTTTCAGAGAGTGATGTAAGAAGCATTAATACTGTGAGTTATTTAACCACACCGTAGTGAAACGGATGTATATATTTGTGTGATTTGCATAACTATTTTTTTAGATACTGTGATATAGCACTTGTTTTAACCCTAACTCCTAATCTCTCCGCTTTCTTCGTCTGGTTTCATAGCCTAGACGATCGTACATAGCGTGTCTAGGATAGTCTATATTTTTGCACTTTAGCAAGCAAAAGTATGTCTTTTTTAGTTAGGACAGAATAAACATAATAGGTACTACCTTGTGATGATATAACTTTCACAAGGCAGCACCTATTAAAATTTATAGCGCTAGGCGCTAGGGAATAGGGAATAGGTCAGAGGGAATAGTAAGCTGTCAAAGGGTTTCAGGATTTGTAAATGTCCTAACCTTTGCTTCGACTGCTATACAGCGGTTTTCATAATCAAAAACCACAATGATACTAACTCCGCGCCTCCGCGCCTCCCCGCCTCCTGAGGACTGAGGACTGAGGACTGTTATCTGTAAAACCGCTCTTATTGATTGGCATTCCCATAGGACGCTCTCCCGTAGAGAGAGCAAGGGTCTTCTGCCAACATTTAGATAAATCCCTCAATCTTAAGTAAATATAGAACTTGGTGTAATTTTTAATTCATCTGCCTAAAATGAAATATAATATAATATTTTGCTCCCAAGGCAATAAACAATAACACAAGATGAATCTCACCAAAAAAACTATTGCTGCCTTTGTCTCTCCTGGAATACCCCTTTCAGCTCTTGGCCTTCCTCTTTTAGTTTACCTCCCTCCATTTTATGCAGAAGAAATGGGACTTGGCCTTTCTCTGGTAGGCACAATTTTTATGATTACCCGTTTCTGGGACGTTTTTACCGATCCAGTTCTTGGAGTTCTCAGCGATCGGGTGACAACTCCTCTAGGTCGTCGCCGCCATTGGATTATATTATCCGTTCCTATTTTAATGATTTGCGTTTACAAAGTATTTATACCGGAACCACCAGTCACAGGAAATTATCTTCTGTGTTGGATGTTGTTGTTGTATGTCGGTTGGACTCTGTTGAGTATCTCTCATATGTCTTGGGGTGCAGAATTATCATCAGATTATTATGAACGAGCGCGAGTTCAAGGTTGGCGAGAATTTGCTTTAGTCTTTGGTATGTTAGCTGTTTTGATACTTCCGACTATTCTAGAACGGACTGGAGGAGCTGATAGTGCAAGTAAAGTTGCTGCTATGGGTTGGTTTACTATTATATTGCTGCCCATCACTGTAGCGATCGCTGTTGGTAATGTCAAAGAAAAACCTGTGGAACCATCTTGTCAACTTAGTTTATTCAAGTCAATCTCTCTGTTGAAAAATAAACTGCTAATACGAGTGCTACTAGCAAATTTAATGACTGGTCTTGCTCCGGGAATTGTTGGTTCAATCTACGTTTTTTTTCTAACTTATGTAATGCAACTAGGTGAATGGTCTAATTTGATGCTCTTACTGTATTTTGTAGCTAGTTTTTGTGGAGTTCCTTTTTGGATGCGTCTTAGTTATAAGTTGGAGAAGCATCAAACTTTTGGTGTTGCTAAAATATATGGCTGTATAATTCTTGTAAGTCTATTGCTGGTTCAACCAGGAAATTTATGGTTGTATACTTTCCTTAATATTCTTTTCGGCATCGAATCTGGTGCGGGGGCGTTTTTATTGCGCTCAATTATGGCAGACGTTACAGATCATGATAATTTGGAATCAGGAACCCAACGTACAGGTCTTTACTATTCACTATTAACTATGACTACTAAAGTTGGTTCTGCTTTGGGAGTTGGAATAGTTTATCCTATTTTAGATTGGATCGGTTTTGTTCCTGGGGCTGAAAATCCTCCTACTCCTGAAGCCATAGAAGCGCTTAAATATATGTTTATTTTTGTACCTATTCCAATTAGTCTTTTAGCAGCGATCGCTATTTGGAATTTTCCATTAGACAGCACTCGACAAAAAGAATTACGTCGTCTGTTGGCAGAACGTGATTCTATGGTGGGTTCAGAGTGAAGACCTCTCCCCTTGTAGGAGAGGGGAGAATATTTCTCCCCCTTCTCTTGTAGGGAAGGGGGTTGGGGGGTTAGGTTAGCAAGGGATGGGTTCTGGAGGAGCGATCGCTTTTCTGGAAAAAAATCCCCAATAGGTTCTATAAATCAAGAAATCGTTGCACAATTGCCCTGGCTTGCTTTAGTAGTTCGGTTTCCAGTTCGCCAATTTGTTCGACTAATCTAGATTTGTCGAATGTCATTAAGTCAACACACACCAACAAACTATCCGTCGCCAAACCGTTTTTTGCTGATGCTGGTACATATACTACAGCCGGAGAAATACGTTTTTCTTCTACTTTAGCTGAGGTAAAAGGCAAAACAGTTACTTTGCTACGGGGTATATTAAAAGCTGTACCAGAAATAACCAAGGCAGGGCGTGTTTTGCGTATTTCTGTTCCTATTGAGGGATCGAATCTGACGATCCAGATACTTCCCAGTCGGTAATTGCTTGAGTCTGCCATTCTTCGTCCCAACCTAAATTAAGTTCATCAACTATTTTGCAAGCTTCAGCTAAAGCTTGTTTTTCTTGCTGTTGTTGCCATGTTTGTAGAAGAGATTCTATTAAAGCGCTTGGGTTTTCGACTTTGCCCTCAATATATGCCAGCAGATCGTCAGATAGAGATATAGAGATTTGAGCCATTTGTTTTTTGGAGCTAGCAAAATTGACCATACAATTTAATAAATAATATTCTATTTTAGTAAAAATGTCAAATAGACATCTCCGAAAAAGTACGAAAATCAATCATTGTCTGCCAATATACATCTGGCATTCCCGTATCAAAACATTTTCCTTTAACCAAATATCCAGTCATTCCTTCTGTTTTTTGCAATTTATCCAAACAAGATGTTAGTTGAAATTCTCCTTTTTCCCTAGCATTTTGTTTAATGTTTTCTGCTAGATAATCAAAGATTTTTGCGGTTAATACATATATCCCAAAAACTCCTAAAAATTCATCTTCTTTCATCCCTGCTACATGAAGTTTTTCTCTAGCAAAATTGAGGTCTGGTTTTTCATAAATTGTATCTATATTAATGAGACCGTCGGCAACTAAATTTCCACTAATACAACCATAATGATGTATTTCTGTTCCTGGAATAATTCTCACGCCAATTACACTTTTATTAGTCTGTTCGTAGACTTGTAAAATTTGATTTGTACAAGATTGTTTTACCTCAGAAGCATAAATATGGTCTCCCAGTAATAGCAAAAAAGGTTCATCTCCCACCCACTCTTTAGCACAAAAAACGGCATGACCATAACCAGCTTGTTCAGATTGAGTTAAGAAAGTAATTTTGCTACCTAAATCTTGTAAATATTGACAATATTCTTGTTTTTCTGGAGAGAGTTTTTCATAATAACTGGGGAGAGTTTGGAAAAAATCTGTAAAAACTGAAATATCACTTTCTTGCACTACAATTCCTACCTCTTCTATGCCACTCTTAATTGCCTCTTCTACAATTATTAAAATAATTGGTTTTGCTCTGCCATCTTTGTCAATAATTGGTAAGAGTTCTTTTTTTACAGCTTTAGTTGCAGGAAACATTCGTGTACCAAAACCTGCTGCTGGAATTACAGCTTTTCTGACTTTTGTGATTAATTCTGTCATATATAGCAATCCTATTTTATTTGTGTATAAAAATCTTACCGCTTTTAGGCAAGAGACAACAAAGCAGTTTTTTTATCTACTTTTTGATTACCCGCAACCTATTTAGGATTCCTATATTTTTGCTTGTTGGATTAATTAATAAGTAAAAATAACAATTTTAGTATTTTCTACGGTTGTATAAATCAAATTTATGACAAACTTTTTTTTAGTTCTATATAAGTAATATTTTTAAAGATTGCTTCTACCAACAAAAAAAAAATTTGAATTAGATCATATCATCACTTATTCACTAAGTCAATATCTTGATTCTAGTTGAATTTGAGAATCAAATGTCCAACACTTACTAAGTGATTAATATTTATTTTTAAGTGGGAACAAATACTTTAATCTTCCGTCTCTCTATCAAAAGAGTAAGTTAAGGATTTTAAGATTCTTAAGGATTTTAAACATTAAACTTCGGGAGAAAAATAGTAGAAAAGTATTAATTTTCATCAAAAAAGTTGGCAATTAATATTTCAATGGGTAAGATAATATAGGATAATAAATTTAGGGGTGCATTGACAGAGAGAAAAATGGCAAACTTCTCTAGATATTTATAGTTATATCTAATCTATAAAACTAGATATGATTGATAAAAACAGTAATATTTGGGAAATTGCTATCTCTAAGAGAATAAAGCCAAAGTTAATAGGCAAAGTAACATTGGCATAATCTTGGCAACTATTAGTCAAGACTTAGAGTCCTGTCAAAAAAAATTAAAATTTGCATTGATTTTAGTAAGGAGAAAAAATAAATGGCTCAATTCTTTGGTTCAAACGGAAAAGATAAAATCAAAGGTACGGATGAAAATGATATTATCCGTGGTTTTGGAGAAGAGGATAAACTTGATGGTAAAGATGGTGATGACTTTATTGATGGTGGAGCAGACGATGATGATATAGATGGGGATGATGGGAATGATACCATACTTGGTGGTACTGGTGAAGATAAGCTTGAGGGTAAAGATAATGATGACTTGATTTTTGGTCAGGAAGATGATGACGATATTAAAGGTGGAAAAAATAATGATACTATTTCTGGTGGTACTGGTGAAGATAAAATCAAGGGTGATGACGGTAATGACTTGATTTTTGGTGATGAGGGTGATGA
>JBFRWR010000380.1:0-4991 GCA_051439685.1 Trichodesmium sp. | reverse complement strand
TTAAATACAAATCATCTAGCCAAATTCCAGGTTTAGCTAAAAATGTAGAATAAATTCGATGATAACTAGCGAAACCTACAGGTTTACCTCCCACTTCAGCTAATAAAATTGAAGTGAGAGGATTTGTGCAGAATAGATCGTTATTTAGTTGTTCGGTTGTGGCTTTGAGAGATTCGGGGCAGCCGTCAAATTCTGCTTTTAGATAAAGCAATTCCATAATGGCTTTTATGTCAGTGGGAACTGCGTCTCTGATTACTATTTCTGTATGAAGCATAATTTTTAGACGGCTGTTTATTTCTAAATAATTAGAATTATAGCGGTCGCTATAGCAATTCCTAACTCCCTAAATTTTTTTGTGGTTATTCTCAAGAGAAATGATATAACTTAGAACTTCAGCTATAACTACTAACTTTCTGATAGTTATTGTCAATTTTTACCAGAAAAATTAACTATTATTTTCTACATTTTCTGCATGGCGACCGGGATGTTTATCAATATGAAGTTGACCGCCGACTGCCCAATTTTCTCTACTAAATTCGTCGATATGAACTGTCACCCATTCTGGTTTTGTTCCTAAAGTAGAAACTACTGTATCAGTAACAGCTTTTGCTAGTTTACGTTTTAGTTCAACGGAATGACCGTCGGCAATTTGAATTGTGATAAATGGCATAATTTTTTACCTCTAATTGACGAATATAAAAGTATTAAACTACTCGTTCTTTGCAATGAGTTTTTTAGATAAGACAATAGTAAAAAAATTGGGTAATTTATTGATTTGATACTATTGTGTATCTGAAAATATTACAAGAACAAGGTTTTTTCTGGGGAACTTTACACAAACGCAGTGGTATTAAACCTTAACTTTTTCCTTCTTCAACAACCGACCATATTTATAATAGGCAGCACAAGCGCCTTCAGAGGAAACCATACAAGTGCCGATAGGATTTTCAGGAGTACAAGCAGTACCAAATACTTTACATTGCCAAGGTTTCAACACACCTTTAAGAATTTCTCCACATTGGCAAGCTTTAGCATCAGCAACTTTTTTGTTAGGCAAACAAAACTTGACCTCAGCATCAAAGTAGGAATAAGCATCAGTAATTTTTAACCCAGACTCAGGAATGTCTCCTAAACCGCGCCACTCAAATTCCTCTCGCACTTCAAATACTTTAGCCATCGCTTCCAGTGCTACCTTATTACCGCTTTCTTTGACTATGCGACTATATTGGTTTTCTACCTCACAACGACCTTCCACCATTTGTTGCAGCAACATCCAAATAGATTGCAAAATATCCAGAGGTTCAAATCCTGATACGACCAAAGGTTTCTGATATTCTTCGGAAATCACGCGGTAGGGTTCGGTACCAATAACCATGCTTACATGACCAGGCCCGACAAAACCTTGCAGCTCTAAGTCTGGGTTGCTGAGTAATGCTTCTAAAGCAGGTACAACTAAAACATGATTACTAAAAACGCTGAAATTGTAAATATTTTCTGCTTCTGCCTGCAAAATAGTTAAAGCAGCACTGGGGGCGGTAGTTTCAAAACCTAAACCGAAGAAAATAACGTCTTTGTCTGGATTTTCTTTAGCTATCTTCAAGCTATCCAGAGGCGAATAAACCATCCGAATATCTGCACCCTGAGCTTTTGCTTGCAACAGACTTTTTTCGGAACCCGGCACCCGCATCGCATCCCCAAAAGTTGTAAAAATAACGTTTAATTTTTCGGCCAGAGCGATCGCATCATCTAATCTACCCCTTGGCATAACGCAAACCGGACATCCAGGGCCATGTATTAGTTCGATATTATTAGGTAAAACTTCCTCAATGCCATACTTGAAAATAGAGTGAGTGTGACCGCCACAAACTTCCATTATTTTTAATGGATGTTCCGTGGAGTATCCTAATTTTTGGCTGAGTTTATCAATTTCTCTTACTAAACCTTGCGCTTTGTCGGGGTCGCGAAATTCTTTAACATACTTCATAAATTTTTTCCGTTTCTGTTATAAGTTGTCATATTGTAGGTTGGGTTTCGACTGTCGCCGACATAAAAAGCCCTAGCGCAACCCAACAAATCAGTTATCAGTTACAGCAGATTTCGGGCAAATGATGTACGGGATAAATGGTGAGAGTATTGTAGTGTGGGCATCTTGCCCGCAATAGTTTACCTCATAACAACGGAAAGCGCTGTATTAGTTGTCAGAAATAAATATAATAATATGTTGGGTTTCGTTCCTCAACCCAACCTACGTTTTAATTCATTACCGAATAATTAATAATTAGTAATTAATAATTAAATACCTTGGTTAAAAGCCGACCCCCATAGAGAAAAAAAGTGCTAGGATATTTCCTGAGCTTCAATTCCGTTCAGGTTTTAACTAGGGGTAATTATCCATTATTCATTATCAATTATTAATTGTTGAAAGCAGCGACTTCCTGCAATAATTTCAAAGTTTCTGTTGCTTCTTCCTCATCTAAACGGTTCATGGCAAAGCCAACATGAACTAACACCCAGTCGCCAATACATGACTCGACCGGATGTTCTTCATCAACTATGCAGGCAATATTAACCTCTCGTTTTACTCCACTAATACTAACCATTGCCAACTTATGCTCGGCATTAGTTATTTCTGTAATTTGACCGGGAATACCTAAACACATTTTTATTCAATTAATTAAACTTTTACTAAAATCAAAACAAATTTTTTTATCCATTCTTTGATTTGCTAGAGGCTGCATTAATTTAGTATAGGTAATATTTTAATTTTACCGAAAAATTAAGGTATAAAGCCTCTTCATTCATAGAGACAAAAGAAAAAAAATTCCTTTTAGTCAATCCTCTTCTTGATAAGAAGAGGTAATTATTAATTATTAATTATTGAACTCCGTTCTACTAAACTTACCCAAACTTACCCATCAATGATTGCATGAGTTTTGGAGTTAGCTTCCTGCTTCTTTGAGAATCACTGACCGCAGTCTGTAACCTTTTTCTCTCCACAGGCTTTAAATCGGCGGGAACTCCACCTACTGACACATATAGTCTTCGTATATTGATAGCAACCGTTTTAGTGCTTGCGAGTAATCGCCTCACCCACTACGATTGATCGCATTTAGATTTATAAGTTATCAGGTCTAATGGCATCTTTTTTTTGCAATATTGGTCAAACACCTCCTTCAAATAAGTTAGACATACACCATTAATTATGGCAAATAATGTACAATTATGTCAATTTTTGTCCAATTGTTTTACTTCAGTAGTTAGCCCCTACTTCAAGTCGAGCAGCAGCGATCGCCACTTGACCCAAAGATAAACCCCCATCATTAGGTGGAACTTGACTGTGAGTCAAAACCTCCAAGCCCATTTTAATGAGGCGATCGCTCACTTTTGTAAGTAACAATTTATTTTGAAATACTCCTCCACTCAAAGCTACTTGATTAAACTCACAACTCTGATGAAACTTAGCCACCATATTAGCAATAGCGATCGCTAATCCCTGATGAAACTTAGCTGCTATCAGAGCTGGAGTAGCACTTTGTTTTATGTCTATCAGTAAGGATTGCCACATCGGCTGTGGCATTAGATAAGTAAGAGGGAATTTACTATCTGTGTCTAAATTTAACATATTAAATTGATAACCTTCGATTTCTTCAGTATCATTTAATAAATACTCTGTTGCTAAAGCCTCCAAATTTATCGCAGCTTGGCCCTCATAACTACAAGATTCTTGACAAATTCCAATTGCAGCAGCCACCGCATCAAATAACCGCCCGCAAGAAGAAGCTAGGGGAGAATTAATCTTTTTTTGTATCATTTGATTCAGCAAAGTTAGAGGTTTTGTTTGCAGAAAATCAAAGAATTGTAAATCTTGGTAATCCTTAAGAAAATCTAAACCAAAAGCAGAGACTAAATGGGCATAAGTATTTCGCCAAGGTTGATAAATAGCCTGTTCCCCTCCAATCATTTCTACAGGTTTAAAAGCTCCTAAACGTTTAAACCCATGATAATTTGCTAATAAAAATTCTCCTCCCCAAATAGTTCCATCTTCCCCATATCCTAAGCCATCTAAAGCAATTCCTAAAACTGGCTGACAATTAATATCTAATCCATTTTCTGCCATACAAGCTGCAATGTGACTATGATGATGTTGCACTTCAATTATGTTTAAATTATTAGCAGCAGCCAAATCTTTCCCCAATTTTGTAGATAAATATTCTGGGTGTTTATCCACAACAATTGTATTCGGTTCTGCCTCCAATAAACCTAAAAAAAGATTCAAAGTTTGTTCATAAGCTGTGGCAGCTAAACTATTTTCTAAATCCCCAATATGTTGAGACAAAATAGCCTGCCCATCACGGAACAAACAAAAAGTATTTTTCAACTCACTTCCCATTGCCAAAATAGGAGGAATCTCGGCAAATCCAGGAGGCAAATTAATAGGTGCAGGAGCATAACCACGGGCACGACGTAATACTTGAGGCACTTCTTTAATAACTCGCACTACCGAATCATCAACTCGATTAAAAATTGGGCGATTATGTATGAGAAAATAATCAGCAATTTCTGATAGTTTCTCCCGCGTTTCTTCATTTTCAATACACTGAGGTTCATCAGAAAAATTGCCACTTGTTAATACTATGGGAACATTTAAACGACGCAAGGCTAAATGATGCAATGGCGTATATGGCAACATGAAACCTAAAGTATTTTGTCCGGGTGCAACACTGGGTGCTAACTGTTGCGCAATAGTTTTTTCCAACAACACAATAGGAGCAGCTACACTTTCAAGTAATTTCTGTTCCGTTTCACTAATACTGCAATATTCAGAAATTATCCCAATATCTCGCGCCATCAAAGCTAAAGGTTTATCGGGGCGACGTTTGCGATGGCGTAATTTTTGTACTGCTTCCTCATTTGTGGCATCGCAGGCAAGATGAAAACCCCCTAAACCTTTGATAGCAACTATCATTCCACGTTGGATGAGAGTACAGACC
>JBFRWR010000379.1:0-5023 GCA_051439685.1 Trichodesmium sp. | reverse complement strand
TTGGTGGAAAGATTACAACTTATCGACAGGTTGGTGAAGAAATGGTTGATAAAGTTTATAAAAAACAAGGGCGAACTGCACCACCTTGTCCTACTTTAAAGAAACCATTACCAGGTGCAATTTTACCTTGTGATTCTCGGATTGAAAAAGCAATTCAAGATTATCGCGCTCAATTACCATTAGCGACAATTCATCATTTATTTGATATTTATGGTGCTAAAGCTTTAGAGGTTTTAGCATTAGTAGATGAAGAGACAGAATTAGGGGAACAAATTACTTCTCAGACACGGGATATTAAGGCTCAAATTGTTTATGCAGTTAAGTCGGAATATGCTCAAACTTTGGTAGATATTACTCGTCGTCGTACCAGTTTAGCAATGAAGGTAAATTATGCTTTAGATTTGTTACCTTTATTGACTGATATTTTGACTCGTTATTGTGGTTGGAGTCAGGAAAAGTGTGAGAAAGAAGTGCAATATTATCGTCAATTTATGGAAGAAAATTGCATTCCTGATTATGTGATGGAAGGTTCTGAATATACTCAGAAAGTGGAAGTTAATGCCTAGTTTTTTTTAGGGAATAGAGTTCAATAATTGATAATTAATAATGGATAATGGATAATGGATAATTACCTATCCATAAATGAAGAGGATTGATAGAGAGGAAATAATTTGTATTTTTTCTCCTTTTTGATGAGAGGTATTAAGAGGGTATCTGTCAATAAAATATTAAATCCTTTTGTAGGGTGGGTTAGGCACAGATTAATACTTAAACTTAATAGTTTGGTGTGATTTGCCGTAACCCACCAATAAGTGACCTTACAGCATTGCTTAAGATTTATTTTATAGACACCTTCTAAGAGACTATTTGTCAAATAATTATTAAAATATCAAATAGTGACTATAGCATTTATCAGTCTAAATGAGGTACATTTATATTGATGTTGTATTCTATTCCCCATTCCCTATTCCCTATTCCCTAGCACTGCTATATATGATTTTAGATTAATATTTATTTAGATGTTTTCACGAAGTTACACCCCCCCAACTTGTACATTAAAAATAAAAGCTAAAGGTCTATCATTATTACAATGGTTTGGTATACCAAGAAAACAAAGCTTTAAACTGAGTTTTGACGATCCCAGAGTATCCGAAGCAGAACATATTACAGTCAGGGGCGATCGCCGTAAACTAGATATTCTCCACAAAGTTATTACTGCTTATGTTCAGGAAGTTCTGAATAACTCAGCTAACTTACCCCTAGAGACAGAAGAGACAACAGTAGAAAATGACGATAATATCAAGTCAGAATTGTCATATACAAAAATTCAGGAAGACACAACTCTCGAAGATACAGTTGAAACTGATGATGACGAACTGGCAAATTCTAATGTCCAAATTCCCATAAATGATCGAGAAATTTATGTGCAACCACGAGACTTATTAACCCATGACTTATTTTTAGGACCTCTAGCAAATAGAGAATCAGGGAAATTTATCTCCCTGAGTATGTTACAATTATACGATTTAGCGATCGCTCTAGATGAGTGTGAAAATGATTTACAGACATTACCTCAGTTTCAGTATGACGATCAAGTTAATACTATTCCTGAATGGTTGCGGGGAACTGTACTAATTATCATTACTGCTGGTTTGACAGCAGGTGCAATTCAACTATACGATCGCTATGCAGTCTCCAAGCAACAGCAAGAGCAAGATATTGCTACATCAGATTCAACAAACAATAATAATCAACCAATTCCTCCCCAAACACCCCCACCCCCTATCCCCTTACCAACACCAACAGTACCTGCATCCCCACTACCATCACCACCCACAAACTTACCAACACCAACCATCATCAAACCGTCTCCTATTACAAAACCATCTCCTTTATTCCCTTCCCCAAATTCTCCTGCATCACCTGCTCCTAATAACGTACCATCACCTTTAACTGATTTTTCCCGTCCTCCTCAAAATCAAGGAAATGCTACAACAATAGTCATTCCCCCAGCACCATCACTGACACCGCCACCACTTCCCCCAAGAACAATACCTAACTATGGAGTATCAGTACAACCTAGACCTCCAGTACAACCACCTCCAAATTTGCAAATTCAACCAGCTCCAAACCAAGCTCCGTTACCAAATATTAATAGACGTAGGGTAAGACCTTATGTAGATGTGGGTCGTATTCCCATTAATATTCCCAGAACAATTGACTTACCTCCATTGCAGGATGTAGAACCTGTTGCTTTACGCGATCGCCCAGATAATGATGAAATTACTGATGGCAAGGGAAAGTCTAAATCTCAATTATTCGATCAAATTCCCCAAGTTGCAGAAGTCAGAGAATACTTTGAAAAAAGCTGGAAACCACCTGCAGAGTTAAAGAAAGATTTGCAATATAGTTTATTCTTAAATGGTGATGGTTCCGTTCAAAAAATAACTCCTATTAGTCGCGCATCAATTGAGTTTTATGGTAATACAAATATGCCTTTAGAAGAACAAGCTTTTGTCTCTAATATTGAGGGTGGAAAAACTGCTAAAATTAGATTAGTCTTAATGTCAGATGGTCGAGTCAAGACTTTTTTAGAGTCTTTGAATTAGTTATATTTCAGGGAATAGGGAATAGGGAATAGGGAACAGGGAATAAGGAATAGGAAAAAAGTATTTTTGCAAATATTGAGATGCACCCGTTTAATTATCAATTAATGAAAACTTGTTAGATTTTAGTTACTATTCGCTCTATTAATACTTACAGTGGTTTGATTTTTTCTGAGGTAAATAAACAAGCAAGATACCTACAATAATTTTATTATCTAAACTTGTAAATAATTCGCCAGAAATATGCTGTATTTTACAAATAATCTCTCATATAATTAATTACAGCACTTTTCAGATTGGTGAACCACATCGCCATAACCAAAAACCCCGTAGGAACGTTGCATGCAACGTCCCTACGGTGGTCTACTCAAATGAAAACCGCTGTAAGTATAATTCACAAAAAATAGGAAATTAAAAAAATGCTAGACCTAACAAAACTAGCGCGACAAATGCAGGGGATGAGCCAACACCTAACAAAAGAAGCAATGGCAGCCCAAAACAGATTAGAAATAGCTCAACAATTATTAGAAGAGGCAAAACAAACAGAAGCAGAATTATTAGAATTAGCAGAAAGTTGGAGCGACAGAATACTATTTAATCCTGCTATTCCCATAGAATCTTTAGATACTTATCCTCAAATTAATCCACCTCCAAAAAATCATACAGTATTCGCCACAGACGGTTCACAAATAGCACCAAGTCACCATGAAATTGCCTATTGTTATTTGCTAAATATTGGGCGAGTAATGTTAAATTATGGGGAAAATTGTTATCCACTTTTAGATAGTATCCCAGAAATTTTTTATCAAGCAGACGACCTTTATATTTCTCGACAATGGGGAATTAAAACAGAAGAATGGATGGGTTATCGACGCACTATTTCTGAAGCTGTGGTTTTAGGAGAATTAGGTTGTGAATGGGTGAAAAATAACTCTCATAATTTAACTTCACCAATATTAGCAATGGTAGATGGTTCCCTGATTTATTGGTTCTTAGAATCTTTGCCTTCCGAAGCACGGGATAGAATTTTAAATCCGATTTTAGATGCTTGGAATAAATTAAAATTAGCAGGCATTCCATTAATAGGTTATTTGAGTGCTTCTCGTAGTAGTGAAAGTTTATCTTTTTTACGTTTAAAAGCTTGCATTTATGATGAACCTGACTGTATGAGCAATTGCCCTAATGTCGGTTTAGGCGGATTTGGTTTTACTGAAAAAGCACCTTGTCAGTCATTTGAACCGTTGCGAGATGTAATATTTTGGAGTTCAATATTGCAACCTGGGCAAAGAAGTCCTTTATGGCAATCTTCGGCTAGAATTTTAGATTTATATGGAGAAAATCTTATCTATTTTTGTTATGTGAATGTCGGTACAGAAATTGCCAGAATTGATATACCAGAATGGGTAGTTGAGGATGAAGAAACATTAGAATTAGCATTAGGAATGATGTTAGCTCAAGTGCAAAAAGGTTATGGTTATCCAGTAGTATTAGCAGAAGCTCATAACCAAGCAGTAGTTAGGGGAGGCGATCGCGCGAGTTTCTTTGCTTTATTAGAACAGGAAATGATTAAAGCAGGTTTGAAAAATGTAGGAACTTCTTATAAAGAGACTCGGAAGCGGGGTAGTATTGCTTGATGAAGTCAAAATTGTGGTGAAATAATAAAGTTGTATAATTAATAATAAAGTTGTATAATTATCACAGCTAAAAAGTGTCACCATGACATAAATTATATGGCTAGAAGTAAGCGAGAGTGGCAATTCGCAAAATTTGAACGATACCTGAAAGAAGGTCGTGGTCAAGGAGAAGGAAAAACCTATGTTCCTTGGATTCAGATTCACGACTTTCCTTTTAACTATAAAGATTTCCGAGCAACTATTGAGAATTACCGAATAATGAATAATTAATAGTTAATAATTAATAATTAAGAGTTGATACTCAATAATTAGTTATTAATTCAACTTTTGCACAAAATTAGCTGTGTCGGTGTACTACGAGCTTTAATTATAACCGGGATTTCTACAAATCTCCTCGAATCTCCTCTAACCAGCTTTCAATGGCAGATATCAGATTCGGTTGATTCGACGGAAAGCCTTTTAACGGCGCTTCTAAGGGTTCGTCGGTTAACCAAGCTATAGCGACAATGTTGGTGAGTTTGTGGCAAAAGGCAATCAGTTCATCTCTGGGATGGCAATCAGTGATGAGGATGGCGAGTTTGGGGAGATTTTGGCGGAGTTTGAGTTGTTTCAGGTGTTGGCGCAGTTGGCTCGGTTTGGTGACTTCTTTGGGATACTCTTCATTGGGGAAGGCTTGATCCCAGATGAGTTGGCAGAGGGTTTGGGCGATTTCGCTGGAGTCGGTTTCGTCGGCGAGGATGTCGGCTTTGAGGCAATAAATGGGCAGGTGTTGCAGGGATTCGC
>JBFRWR010000378.1:0-4973 GCA_051439685.1 Trichodesmium sp. | reverse complement strand
TTGCTTGTGGTACTCTTAGTTTTTAAGTGTGCCATTACCATCATAGCAAATGGATTATTATCTGCTTCTAATTCCTCCCATTGATAATCTAAGAGTTTGACTGTGGCAAAATCTAATCTTATTTGACTTTTTTCCAAATCATATTGATAGGAATTTGGTCGCCAAGATGGATTTTCATCTCCGAGTATAGCTAAACTAATTACTGGTTTATGGTACAGGTCAAATGCCCGATAGTGATAGATATACATTCGCTCAGTAAATTCTCTATCGTATTGACTTTGTACTTCAATATGAATCAAAATCCATACTTCTTGATTGTTATTTAAGTACCAAACCTGAAATAATTTATCAACATAACGTTTTTTTGTTGTTGCTGAGGCTGTAATTTTTTCTAATTCTTTATCTAGAGAAACTGGTGTTTTTTTCCAGTTAATAGAGCTATGAATTTCTGGATAGAAAAAACTGAGGAATGATTCAAAATATTCAGATATTGCTGCTTTCCACGGTTCGTCATAATTGGCTGTTATTTCCATATTATTGTGAATTTTAGATTTTTTGTAGGTTGGGTTAAGCGTATCTCGCAACCCAACAATAATTGATATTTTGACATAAAAGTGTCATTGCCAAGGGGTATGATAAAATAGTTAATTCTTATTTTTCTATCAAACCCCCCGAAGCAATCTCTAAAATTCCATTTTATGTTCCTCAACTTCTATTCTTACATAATTTTTTGGGTTTTCTACTCTGGATTTTCTCCTGCTTGTTTGAGGGCAAAATTAATTACTGTTTGACTTAAACGAATATTCCGGTTAAGCATTTTTTGAATGGCTATTTTTATTGATAAAGGGTAGCCTTCCTGTTTTGCCCGGAGCAAAATTCCGATTGAACCTGTAACAGAAAGACCGCTGAGTCTGGCAACTCTTCTGCCGACTATTTCATCAATACAAACTGTCTCAATATTTTCGTTTAAAGCAAGTTGAATTACTGACGCTTCGCCTCGATCAAGAGAGTTAAGAAGTAGAGGAGAAATATTTAGTATAGATGATGATTTTTGTAGCCAAGTAGCAGTTTGAAATTCTGCAACAGCAAAATTACTTGTGCCTCCGATTAATATTTCTTGGCAAACTTCAAGGGGTACATGAACTTCGCTATAAAGTGACTGTAAAATTGTTAAGTCATTCAGAGCAGCAATAAGAGCAATTAAAGGAGAAGTATTAATAACAATTTTTTGGGGATTAGGCATTTTTTAAGTCAGATAATAATTCGGCTTCGCTGAGGTCTATTATGGGCACTTCATAATCGTTTAATTTGAGTAAAAATGTGACTCTATCTACTCCTATTAATGCTGCTGCCATGCCTGATGAAAGTTGTTTGAGTTCGTATAGTTTGACTGCCATTGCCCATTTAGCATCTTGTTCAAATTGTTCTTTGGTTTTGCCTAGAGCATCGGGGAATGTTTCGGGGTAGTTGATGATTAGTTGTAAGGACATTTTTTTTGTTGGTTTTAGTTGTTTATATATAAAAGTATGGTTATTTATTCGGTTTGAATATTGAGGTTTTCTACGTCTATTTCTCCTGATATTAATCGGGGCAGGAGGAGGTCGCGGGTTTGGCGGAGGTTGTTGTTTTTTATTTTCAAAAGTTCGATTTCTTTAAATAATGGGTTAATGCAATTAGAAAAAAATGTTTGTAGTCTACTATCTGGCAGTACAACTAGAAGATTCTTGAGAATAGTTAAAGTTAAAAACTTAGTAGCTGCACCAGTTGATATACTTTTTAAGTGTTCTACCTTATCTCTAATTATGAAAAATAATACTTTGTTTGTTACCTCTTTTTCACTGAGAGTGCGAATTACATAAGTTCTTTGATATACGTCAAACTTTCCTTTAAAGTAGTGAATATGAAAAATTCCATTGGCATTATTTCCAGCAAGCAATACACACTCAGTATCGAAAGAATATGTATCTGTTTTAAAAATTTCCTTTGAGCAAGTGAAAAATGGGTAAATACCTTCTGGATTGGCTGCATTAGAATTAAGTTTTCCAGTAGTAAATGATGCGATTTTCCCTAATTTCACAACCTCCCACCCTTCAGGAATTAAGCCTAATTCAGATTCAACTAAGCGATCGCTCTCATGTCCTGGATAACGGAATTTTAGGAACCATTCCCGATAGAGCATCCGGGCCATTTCTTCTAATATTTCTATGCGTCGGGTGTTGTTTTCTATTAGGTCGTCGTAAGTGGAGAGGATACTAACAATTTTATTTTGAGTTTCAACTTTCGGTAACGGAACTTCTAAATTTGATAGAATTGTTTGGTTTAAGTTTGAAATATTTGTACCATTCCCATGTGCTGACAAAGTTTTTCTGATTAGAGAAGTACGGAATAAATAAGCGTAAAATCTGGGAACCACTTTTTCCGAAGTAAAACGAACTCTGATTGAAAAAGCAGAATGAGTAACAGGTTGTTTGATATCTTTAACAAATAAACTTCTACCAATTAATTCACGATTTCCATTCGACCTTACAAAAATAATGTCATTGTTTGTCAGTAGAAATTTTTCAATATTAAGTCCTTGAGGATTTATTTCATCTAGTTCTTCAAAAGTTGCTATACTATAATCTTGGAAATCACGAACATTAATCACTTTTATTCCTGTACCAAAATTTTTTTTATTGTAGTTAATGCCATTTTTAAATTCTGCTATAGTTCCCAAAGGAACATAAACCCATTGTTTAGGAATATCAATCATCTCATTTAACCATCCCAAAACATAATATTTTTCCTACTTTACTATTTTTTCCCTTTTTTCCTTCACCCACTGCTCATATTCCAACAACTTCAACGCTCTATTAATAACCTCTTCAAAATTGGCAAATTTCCCACTATTAACCTGTACTTCAATAAACTTTTCTTGTTCTGGAGTAAGTTTGATATTCATTAATAAACCTCCTAGAATTAATCATCAGACCTAACCCCATATTCAAAGGAGAAAAGAGAGACTTTTAAATCTGACTAAAAATTATCCAAAATTTACATCATACCAGTTAAAACAGAAATTTAACTTCTAACTTCTGACTTCTGAATTCTGACTTCCGAAGCCCTCCATTCTAAAGCAGAAAAGAGGGACTTTTAAATCTGACTAAAAATTATCCAAACTTTATATTATAGCAGTCTAAGCAGAAGTTAGAAAACTCTCAAATTTAGTTACAGCAAAAATTTAACTTCTAACTTCTAACTTCTAACTTCTAACTTCTGACTTCTGACTTCTGACTTCTGAGAATCTCTCTCACATTCTCCCCTATCCTCTCCTCCAACTCCCGCGACTCACTATTCAAAACCTCCAACTCCTCATTCAACTCCTCCAAGCGATCGCTAAAATCAAAATCTTCATCCTCGACTCTCTCAGCAACTCCAACATAACGCCCTGGGTTCAAACTCCAACCCTGCGCTTCTATCTGATCAATAGTCGCTACCCGACACAAACCCGCCACATCGTGATAAACGCCATCCGGGAAATTCTCCGCCATCAACTCATTCCCCATTTCCACTGACTCCCCACGATACAACCGGACAATATTTGCTAAAAATTCTATCTGCTCCTCGCTAAACTCCCGATGCGCTCTGTCTATCTGCTCATAAATATGTCGAGCATCAATAAATAACACTTTTTCCCGACGCTTACCCGTCGCCTTCCCCTTATCCAAAAACCATAAAGTACAAGGCAAAGTCACCGTATAGAAAAAATTCGACCCCACCGCCACCATCACATCAACTGCTCCAGTCTCTACCAACTGTTGACGCACTACCAACTCCGAACCCCTAGCATCGGAGGTGGAGTTCGCCATGACAAAACCTGCTCGCCCCTTTTCATTCAAAGCTGAATAAAATAGTTGTATCCAGATATAGTTAGCATTATCAACACTAGGAATGCCAAAAGGAAACCGGGAGTCATTTTCCAATTTTTCCCGATCTACACCATTGACATTAAATGGTGGGTTTGCCATAACAAAATCAAATTTACCCACGCAGTCGTGGATATCCTCATAATAGGTATTGCTGACTTTGATCTTGTCTAAACCGGAAATTCCATGTACTGCCAAGTTCATCTGACAAAGTTTGACAGTACCCTCGACTTTTTCTTGCCCATAAACACTAATAGCATTATTAGCAGATTGCCCGGTGCGTCGTTGAGTAAATAAAGCACTCTGGACAAACATTCCCCCCGCTCCACAAGCAGGATCTAATATTCGCCCCTTTTTAGGTTCGATAATTTCCACAATTAATTTAACAACAGAAATGGGAGTAAAAAATTCACCGCCTTTTTGCCCCTCTTTCTGAGCAAAGTTACCGAGAAAATATTGATAAATTTCCCCAAAAGCATCCTCGCCTATTTTTGCTATATCAATACGGTTAAATACTTTCAACAGTTCGACCAAAACCGACTTTTCCAGTTTCACATAGTCTGTAGGTAAGACTCCAGATAATTCTGTATTTTTGGAGGCGATGGCTTTCATTGCTTCGACTAATTTCTGCCCGATATTTTCTGACTCTGGCAAATTTAGCAAATTATTAAACCGCGCTTCTTCCGGCAAATATAAAGCACCTTTTGCCTGATAGTCTTCAACTCCTCCTATTTTCCGCCGTCGTCTAGTGGTGTTTTTTTCCAGTTCCTTTTTCACCAGAGAAAATTTATAATCTGCATAACGGAGAAAAATTAACCCCAAAACAGGAACAGAATATTCGGAAGGTTTAAGTTTAGAATTTGCCCGCAGTTGATCTGCAGCTTCCCAGAGACTTTTTTCGAGTTCGGTATAATTTGCTGGCATTAGTTGTTTTCAAGAATTTAGAATTAAGAATTTAGAGTTACCTCTCCTGGAAAAGAAGAGGATTGACGAAAAGGAAAATTTTTATTTATTATCCCCTTAAAAGGAGAGGCTTTAAACCATAATATTTCGGTAACTTTTAAATCA
>JBFRWR010000377.1:0-2924 GCA_051439685.1 Trichodesmium sp. | reverse complement strand
TCTGATGATTTGTCTGATACTCCTTACCGTCCTGATGACCCTAATGGTGGTGATGATTCTGGTTTAATTGATGTAATTACTGTTGAGGTAGAATCTGATAGTAATGGTTCAATTAGTGGTAATAAATATAATGGTAATGGGTCAAAAAAAGGAGGTAAGTCTAATGGTTCTGTTCCTACTAATAGAGATAAATTATCTGATGAATATACTATAGTTAAATCTGATAGTGATGGGAATAATCATCAATCTAAGCCTAAGTCTGTAGGGGCTTATTATTTGCCTATTGAAGAACGAAATATTCAACAATTGAAAGATTTATGTAATGGGTTTGGTTTTACTAAAGAACAGTTGCGAGAATATGGTTCGCTGAAGCAACGAGATACTTATTTAAAGGCTTTGAAGTCTGTGAAAAATTTGTTGGGAGGTCAGTTAGAATAAGAGATTGATGCATTGATGAAATAGCGCTCTTTACCTGGCCACTTGAGAGTGCTATTATTTACTATTTTCTACCTTTAAATAAGTCAAAAAATTACAATGTAGATTTTTTTACAATCAAAGTAGTAATCTGATTATTAAAAAGTCTATTACTGTGTGATTTTCAGGTTATAATTTGAGAATAGCGCCAATAGTTTACCATTCAATATATGTCATAATAATAAAATTATAGTAATTTTTTAGGGATTATCTGTGAATGATTTAACAATTATCGAAATTGTTGAAGCTGATATTATTGATTCTACAATTAAAGTAGGAAGTGGGTGTGAATGGAGAGGAAAAGGAAAACAACCTCAGTGGAATAATCCTAAATCAACTAAAGCTTACGATCATATTATTCGTCATCATGGGGCTAAATTAAATCCTAATAACTTACAAGGTAGAGCATCCAGTACTAAGAAAGATCAAGGACAGTGGTTAAACGATGAAGATTGGCTACAAACAGAAAAATTAATGCCAAAGTATTATGGGTACTATGTCATTAAATTTAATCGTCCTATTGGTAGAGTTTATCATGGTGATGGAAGAATTAGTGAAAATGTAGTTTATGCGGAAATTGGCAGAAATTCAGATGGGACAATTAAGTATGCTTATCCTATTGTTGAGCCTAAAATAAACTAGAAATCAGAGGTAAAAATGAATAAAATTAAACAATTAAAACTAAGGTTAGGTCAGAAAAATATAGAAAATTTTACTACTCCTCCTGATGATCCTTTAGGGGAGTTATCTGACTTTGAATTAGGGTTAAGAAAGTTTTGTTATGAGTTAAATCGTCAAGTTATTGTAGAAATTGGGGAAACTAAGTTTAAGGTATTTTTAGATCCTGATATTTGTATCTTATTGGAGGATAGATTCACTGAACAAATAGGAGAGTTAGAACGGGATAAAATCATGGGTTTAGATTTTGTTGAAAGTTATTGGTGTCGAATAAAGTTTGTTCCTGTTCCTCCGCAAATTCAATGTTATTTAAAAGAGCTTAATTATTATAATCAGGAATCATTAATTCTCTTGGAGAAACAACAGGTTTTGACTGAATTGAAGCAATTTTTAACTGAGTTAATGAATCTAGCAGTTAATGAAGGTTATATTAGTTTACGGGATAAAGATGAGTTTATTAAGCCTGCTTTTGTTCAATCAGAGATACTAAGATAGTTTTCTGTATTTATTAAGTTAAATTTGCGTTGTTATTTGACCTGATAGCATCAGTTAACTTTAGCTATAATGGTTCAAAATTAATTGCTGTTAGCGTAGCTATGACCCAGGAGACATTCAGCTAACTGACCGCTAATAGCTGAATGCTTACAACGATTAAAACTACAAGTTTTGAATAAAACGTTATCATAAAATATAATATATAGAAACAAGACTTCTAATTAATTAGAAAATATCATGGGAAGAAAAAGAAACCATAAAAAGACAACTACTTTTGGGAATAACAAAATTTATGCTAATCTTGAAGAGTATCTTCAAGCTTTTTCCGAGGCTAAACAATTGAGAGGAAATGTTGGGTATACGTTACCATTACTTTCTATTAATAAAAGTAAAAACGAAATAAATAATGTCGGATTTAAAATTGATGTACTACTTAGTAATGGAGTAAGTATCACACCTTGTGGTCATAAAGGATCAGTCTGGATTACACCCGTATTTATAGTAGAAATATTAGCTTCATCCATAGACAATAATGAATTAGAAATTTTCGATGAATTCTTGTTCGAGATAGTTAAAAGTATTGATTCGGAATTCTTTGTTTATCCACAGACACAAAGTGATGCTGTAATAAATTTGAGTTGTAATTCTGGATATTACGCCGACGATAAAAATGCTCAAACTTTTGGCTATATTATTTTCCCAAATGCACTTAGTCAAGTTCAAATGATTAAAACAGGAGAATTTGTTGATGCTGATTTTCGACACTATCTATCTGTGAAGTCAACAAATTTAATCAAAAATATTTTTGATAACCATAGCTCCGCCCTCCCCACTCCAAAGGTGGGGTAAAACTTAAGCCCATTCTTAACCTAACCCGCTACCCAATCAGGTGGCGGCCCCAAAGCCAACCGCAACCCCTCAAAAAACTCCACAGGCATCACCCCCAGCAACCCACTCAACAAACCAACAAGCGTATCAACCGATACAAAATCCAGAATTTTCCGTCCAAAAATCTTAACTACCTCCAGCACTTCGGTAGCTAACTCAGATGGGGTAATAAATTTATTCTTCAAATCCTCCAACAGAGCAGGTATCCAACTCTCCAAAAAAGCAAAAGATTCCTCAAACTCAACATCCTCAACAGTTTCACCACTGTGCATTTTGTTATTATCTAATAAAGAATATATAACCATTTTGCACATAGACTCAATTCGCCTTAACCCTTCAGGAGTAATACTTTCTGCCTTTCGTCCTACACCACTACGATCTATACCAAT
>JBFRWR010000376.1:0-6202 GCA_051439685.1 Trichodesmium sp. | reverse complement strand
ATAAAACTATAGAGAATACCTTCCTCTTCATCCAGAGCAATAGCTTCAAAACCACGGTTCCGACGACGCTCAGAATATTCTGCTGGTAGGGTTTCCGTACCAAAGGTGCCTGCTGCTTCTCCTGCTAGTGCTGCTGTTCCTTCAGGTACAAAACGGTTTATAAGTGAACCATCAGTATCAAAGTGGTAAATTGCGGGGCGATATTCGTCTACAGTCCAGAAAGTGTCATCATCATTGATGACAATACCTTCCATGTCTGCACCGAAGGGATCGTATTCGAGAAGGTTGCCAGAAAGGTCTACTGGTATTTCATCTTCTCCTTCAATATTAGGTAAACCTGTGATGGGAACTATCTCACCCTCATCTTCCCTGGTTAGGAGAATTTCTTCAGTTATTTCAATATTGCCACTACCTTCATCTAAGGTAAACCGAACAATTCTTGCTTGATAGTCTGGCAGCGCAAATGGTCTTTCGTTTTCCCCATCATCGTTTACATCTGTGGGTGCGCCATTGGGTCCCCGGTCTGGTACAGTAACAAATTGTAGGTTGCCGTTTTCGTCCTCACCTTCAAACCATAATCCAGATAAACCACCCAGGAGAATTTCTTGACCACCTTCAGTTGTATCAAGAACTGGCAGGTCAGAAAATTCAAATTCTGTCAGCTTAGGAAGACCGCGACTGTAGTCTTTTACTCCTAATGGTAGAACATCTAGAATAGTTGCATTGTTAATATCTACCACTGCAAAAGCATTATTTTCTTGCAGAGTCACAAATGCTCTATTGTCATCAGCAGAGACAGCAATAAATTCTGGTTCTAGGTCTTGAGGTGCATTTGCATCAGGTCCGTATATCCGAACGCCTTTGTTACGCAATTCTTCTTCCCGACCATTGAAAGCAGTAAAGTCAGCGGTAGAGACATTTGCTGGAGTTAAACTTCCTACTCCTCCAGAAATGTCAATAATACTAATGGAACCGTCAGGGTCATTACTGTAGTCATCGTTGGGTTCTCCTTCATTTGCCACTAACACCTTTGTCCCATCGGAGGTAAAGGTTACCATATCTGGTAATGCACCCACCGTAACTTGATCCAGTTCCTCACCATCAGCATCGAAGAAGACAACTGAACCAGCGTTTTGTGCTACATTAGCTTCAACTGCTGCAGCTACAATACCACTGTTATTAACCGCAACACTATTAGCACCTGCACCGAAAGGAGAAATATCTATTTGATTTATGCGATTCGGGTCGGTGGGGTCGCTAATGTCTAATACATCAATAGTGGCACTATTGGCATTGACAACAAACACTCTTTGTGTATTGGGGTCATAAGCCACAATTTCAGCAGCACCCTCATCGAAAAGTCCTGTCTCATAAGTACCTAATTGTCTGAGTTGTGGATCAGTCATTAATCTTCCTGGTTATATGTGTATTTAATAAGCCGAGCGTATATTAGCAGCTTTTCTTTAAGATAGGTTTAAATAGATAATTAAAAATCAAACTTGGCCTTTATACATATAATGAAAGAATTGTCAAGTCCCCCTGGCGATCGCCTAATTGACTAATCATAGTTGACTCTATTTCTGAAGTTATTGTTGTTTAGATAATTATTTTTGGGGTTGATAATAACGACATTGGTCACAAGTTCCGGTGGGGTTAACAGCACAAAGCAAAAATGCTGAATGAGCATTATAAATACAGGTGGCCTTGCGATCGGTAGTTTTGGCTAATAAGTTTAATTTTTGTTCATGGTATGCAATAAGTTTTTTGATTTGACTATGAGATTGTAATCTCATTCTTTTCATAGCTAAGTTATTCATGTTTAAAATCTATTTTTATTGTTAATTCACATTTTTTAAATATATCATAATCAGCGAATTAAGAGACTGTTTGTCAAATAAGTATGAAGAAAGCGGATAGTTACTCAAATCTCAAAGCGTTCTATTTTAATTGCTCAGAAAATCAGAAATAACAGGTTGATTTAACCACGACTTGTTCCTTCTTTGTAAGGAACAGGGGGGTCTTCTTTGGAACGAGTAATAAATTTATGAATAACTTCTTCTCTTAATTCATCAGAATGTATGATTTGTAGATTATTTGTGATTTTTTTAGTCGGCAATACAATAGTTAATACTACGAATAATGCCAATGTATATAGTAAAAAATCAAGTTTCTTGGACATATTAATTCACCTCTGAATAAAAAAAATGATGACAAATTTAGGTATTAGTATTTTGAGATAATACTTGACAAATAGCTTTTTGAAATCTCTCAATTCACCAGGATATTTGTTAACTAATATTAGTAATTAGAGTAAGTATTTTTTTGCTCAAGAGATAGATTGTTAACTTATGGTAAATTGAGGTATCTGAATAAATATTTCAATAATTGATAATGGATAATTGATAATTGCCTCTCCCTCAAACGGATTGGATTGAAGAAAAGGAAAATAAATTAATTGTTTCTCCACGGCGAGTGAGAGGGTTTAAACCTTAATTATTCGGTAAAGAAAACAGTTAAAATCATCTTCCCTGTGATTTTTTTATGTGTTTGTATAAATATAGATTCATCAAAATAACTAGGTTTTCCGCAATATTAATTTTTTTTTATTTACGGAATGATTAATATTTAAGCTGTATGTCAAAATTATTGGAATTTATATATTACATTGGTAAAACTGAAAAAAAATATTCCCACTCTATCACCGAGGGGAATATTCAATAATTTTATAGTTTGCCAAAAAACTTATTTAGACTTCTTTGAATTAATTATTTATTTAACTAACCTTCTAATCCAGCCATTAACTGTAAACCGACTATGGTCAAATAATTTAGAAGGACAAATTACAGGCATTACTTCATGTCGCAAACGACTTTTAAAAAATACGATTGAATTATTAGCAGGTCTAATAGTTTTGTAGTTCTCGTGAGTTATAGCTCCTCTACCTTTTAATTCAGTATCATAAATTCTGAGTTCGCCTCCAGAAAAAGCTTTGGGTTCTTGATAAAAATAATAAACATAAGTAAGTTCTCTAGTTGCTGTTTTTTCACTACCTGCATCATTATGAATTTTGTAATAACATCCATCATTATGTGCTGTTAGTTGTACTTCAATTTCTGATATTTCAAAAGGAGGTATATTTAATTTAGTTAAGACTTGTGGCAACTTTTCTAAAATTTTACCTTGAATAAGTGCTGATAATTCTGGAAAAAATTTAGCAAAAAGTACATAAGATTGACGGTATTTATCTGCTTTAGTTGTTGTTGTTGATTCGACATATTGCTCTCTCTTTTCAATTGCTTGATCTATAAAAGTTTGATTTTCTGCCGATGAAAAAAAGTTTTGGATTTCTACATAATCAGCAGTTAAAAAATTTGATTTTACTTGTGGTTTAGGTAGTCCGACATTATTTATCTGTAGTTGGTTTAGTTCTTGTTTAGCATCAGATATTAATGTTGGTGGTGACTGATGATTTTGCTGAGATAAAAGACCAGTCATTTCCAATATTTTCAAAGCGACGGTTGCTCTTTCTTGTGCCGGAAGTTGTTGATTATTGAGAATTTCTTCTAAAGTAGCAATTGACTGAAATAATAATTTATTTACTCTTTCGGGAAGAATAATATTGTGATTGTTAAAATTGTTATTTTTATTTGTTTGTGGTTCTATGTACATAATTAAACGCGATAATTTACTAGAGATTTGATGATGTTGTCTCTCAATATTTTATCTGATTTATTTGCAGATAGGTTATGGAAATAATTAAGCCAATGTTCAATTTTCCAGGATATGTCAAAACTTACCTTAATATCCAATATAATTCCTACGAAAATCTTATGATTAATTTATATGTCTAAAAAACTTGTACTGATGGATCATGATGGTGCTATAGATGATTTTCTCTCCACTGTTTTACTAATGACTATGGAAAATGTTGAACCTTTAGGAGTAATTGTCACACCTGCTGATTGTTATATTGAACCTGCAATTAGTGCTACTAGAAAAATTCTAGATTTAATGAAAGTTTCTCACATCCCAGTAGCAGAAAGTACCGTCCGAGGTGTTAATCCTTTTCCAGTTTTATTCAGAAGAGATTCTTTTGCAGTTGACCATTTTCCCATCTTAAATGAGAAGGAAACTATTGATACTATTTTAGTTTCTGAACCTGGTCAAAATTTTATGGTCAGGACATTAAAATCTGCACCGGAACCAGTAACATTAATGGTGACTGGTCCTCTAACAACTGTCGCTGTAGCTTTAGATATTGCTCCAGAAATTGAATCGAAAATTGAAAAAATTGTCTGGATGGGTGGAGCCTTAAATGTACCAGGAAATGTCAGTAAAGATATGGAACCTGGTCAAGATATGTCTGCTGAATGGAATGCTTATTGGGATCCGTTTGCCATAGAAAGGGTTTGGCAAACTCAAATTCCAATTGTGCTTTGTTCTCTAGATATTACTAATAATGTTCCCCTAACTTCTGAGTTTTCCAGAAAATTAGGTCGGCAAAGAAAGTATCCTATTTCTGATTTTGCCGGACAATGTTACGCTTTGGCAATTTCTCAAGATTATTATTTTTGGGATGTTTTAGCAACTGCTTATTTAGCACATCCAGAGTTTTATCAACTGCAAGAATGGGAAACTGTAGTTATTACAAAAGGTATTAGTCAAGGTCGGATAAAAGTGGAAACTGGTGGGCGGAAAATTATGGCAATGGAACGGGTAGATACGGAGAGTTTTTATAATTATATTCTGCAACAATGGGCGCGGTAGAAATAATTAAGGTTTGCTGAAAAAGTCTTTTTTCAGGAGTAGAGGAGCGGGGGAGTAGGGAGTAGGGTAGGGACGTTGCATAACAAAAATGCGTTTCATGTTGCGCAGCATTTAATGTCCGCTCTTAGCGGAAAACGTCCCTACTGTTGTCTATTCAAATGAAAACCGCTGTATGTAAAGCCGCGCCTTCATCTAGCGGTGCAGCACTATCGCCACAATCTACTGGCCTCGAACTCTGTTTTACCCACTATAATATTAATCCGACCGTTCTCAGAAAATCCTGGAAACTCGGATGATATAAACTATACCTCTCTCCTAACTCATTTTTCTCTATTTCCAGAAACTCCCGCCAATTTTCTAATATTTCCTCAACATCAAATTCATCCCCATCTAAACTTTCATCTAAATTTTTAGCTATTGTTTCTACAGATAAACTAATATCCGAATTAACTAACTGCTTCAATACATTTAATTCTAATTCCGTTGGCGATTCAGGAAACATTTTTTGCCAATGTTGTTGATAGTAAGAAACTAGAGCTGGTGGTAGTTGACTTTGGTCGAATTTGGTGTTATAAAAATCGTCGATTATTGTCTTTAATACTGTAGTTAAATACAGCCAATTATTCCCGGCATAATTGAGTAAATTTTCTGTGAAAATATTCTCCCTAATTTGCTGTTTTGCTAACCAGCGATCGTAGATTTCCTGATGTTGGTTTTGGCTGAGAAAATGCTGAATATATTCTCTCATATCTGACTTTGTTTCCTGATGGTAATTTTTCAGATTAATAACCTGGTGGGGAGCCTCGATTAAAAGTCGAGAATTTTGGGATAAAAACGGACGGCGGGTTATTAGGAAATAAATTTGCTGAGGTACATATCTGGGCAAATAGAGAATATTTGTATAACTAATTTGGTCGTTTAAGTCGAGAGCATCTAGAGCATCTATGGCAATTATTAAGTGTTGGTTGCTTGGGAATGAGTCACTAATTTTTTGCAGCAAAAGGATGAGAAAACCGCCATCTTGAGTGGCATTTTCGGGGAGAATGGGATAGTCTAAGTCGTAACGGTGGATGAGTTGGTGGGAAATGTTTTGGAGAAAGAGATGGGTGCGGTTTTGTTGATGGATTTGACAGTTGTAATAGACTGTCTGGGAATGGGTGAGTATGTATTTGGCTAAGAGAGCGCTTTTTCCACTACCAGGAGGAGCGACTATTGAGATATAGCCGCGATCGTATTGTTGGATGAATTGGTTTATTTCTGAGAATACGGATTTTCTGCCGATAAAGTTTTCGGCGAGAGTGGTGAGAATGGGTTGCCAGTTTGGCGGTGGGGTGTTGGTGTAGTAAGGGTTGATAGTTTGTAGTTTGTTGTTCATAGTTTTTGTGTTTATTGCGATCGGGAATTATGCAAAGAAACCGGGTTTTTATGATAAATC
>JBFRWR010000375.1:0-8007 GCA_051439685.1 Trichodesmium sp. | reverse complement strand
GTACAGATGGTAAGGTTTATGATCGTGATAATCATGCTGTTGGTTGGGTAGATAATAATGGGAATGTTTATAATCATGGAGGTTCTAAAGTTTACCATACTAACAGAGGAGTTGTTGGTGCTGCTGCCTATTTATTGTGTTCTTATTATGGTGGAGCAAATTAATTTTTGGGAAGAAATAAGAGAGGAAGGAAAGAGTCAGAAAATAACTTAATTTAACCTCAAATATTGGGGTTTGGAGTTTTTATAGGATGGTTTGGAAGACGGTTTGGACGAAAAAACTCTACTCTATCTTTGTTTATTAAAGTTATAGCATATTTCATTTTTGTGAGGTACGCCAATTGCGAGCAAGATGCTCCCACTACAAATATTAAAATAACTGACAAATGATTCAAACTAAACTAAAAATTTACACTTTTGATGAATATTTGCAATACCAAGATGGTACGGATAATAAATATGAATTAGTTAATGGAGAACTTATATCTTTGACACCTGCTAGTGGGATTCATGCTTTAATTTTGACTTTTTTATTTCAGGAATTTTATAGAGAAATTATCAGAATAAATGCTCCTTGGCAGGTAATGCCAGGAAATGTGGGAATTAGAACTGCTATTAATAAATCTCGGATTCCTGACTTAACTATTATTACTGCTGAACAAACAGAATTACTCAAAAATATGACTACTGCTATTTTAGATTCTGTTCCTGTTTTAGTAGTAGAAATTGTTAGTCCGGGTAATAGGGATGATGATTATCGGTTTAAGCGATCAGAATATGCTGTGAGAGAAATTCCTGAGTATTGGATAGTTGATTTTGAGGCACAAAAAATATCTGTTCTTAGTTTGGTAAATGGGTTTTATGAAGTTGAGGAATTTAGGAATGAGGATATTATTATTTCTGGTACTTTTTCTGAGTTAAAATTAACGGTAAATCAGATTTTATCGGTTTAGCTGTAGGTTGGGTTGTTCCCGTTAGGGTTGCGTAGCATGGAACGAAACCCAACATTAGAAAAGTCATCTTTGGGACACTAAGATTGCTTCGGGGGTACTTTTAATAATAGTCAGAAATGATTGGGAAATATCCTCGGAGCAATGACATCTAGATTTCTACTTTGATGGGGAGAAAAATTTGGGAAGCATTTGGTAGAAAAGTCATATTTGGGACACTAAGATTGCTGCGGGGGTACTTTTAATAATAGTCAGAAATGATTGGGAAATATCCTCAGAGCACTGACATCTAGATTTCTACTTTGATGGGGAGAAAAATTTGGGAAGCATTTGGTAGAAAAGTCATATTTGGGAGACTAAGATTGCTGCGGGGGTGTTTTTAATAATAGTCAGAAATGATTGGGAAATATCTCCCTCGCAATGACATATAATGTAGATTGGGTTGTTCGCGTTAGCGTTGCGCAGCATGGAACGAAACCCAACACTTAGGTAAGATTTGTATCTAAATCTAATTGCATATAATTTAGGTTTGGTTGACAAAGGAAGTCTAACATTTATTAAACTTTTTGAGCCTACGAAAAATTTATAACTATCAGGAGGAAAAAATTATGGCTTTCCATTTAGCTTTAAATCCACAAGTTATTAATGTCGGAATTGCTGTATGGAATAGAGTAATTAATGCTTTTAATTCTGCCTCTGCTAGAACTATACAGCAAAATTTAGAAGGGGAACGATTAGCTCATAAAATAGAATTACAAGAAAAACAAATAGCTGCTCAATTTCAGCTTGAATATATTCGTACAATATCTCAGATTAAGTTGCAGCAAGATCATCAACAATTTCAACAAAAACTAGAAATTGCTCGTCAAGAATTTCAAGCTAAAATAGTCGAATATCAATGCCAAGAAAATTGGAAACTCCAAGAATTTATCAAAGCGGAATTGATACAAATAGCAAAAAGTAGTCAAGAATTTCAAGCATGGCTATTTCAACAACAAAAACAACTGGAAATAGAGCTAGCTCAATACAACCGAGAAACTCAGTTTTTTATCGCAGCATATCAACGAAAAGCAGCCCTAGAAATCAAAGAATTAGATAAATACTGGCCACTCAAAAATCATCCTCGGCAAATGCTGGAATCTCATCAAGGTAGAAATCCTATTCCTCTACAAATAATACTCGTACCTCCAGAAATAAACTATGCCCGTTTTGAACATCTCAATGAAACCTTAATTTCTACATTTCCTAAAGTAGAAGTACGCCTTTCTCAATGCTTAAAAAACTTACTACAAAAATACTATCCTCTAGAAAACGAACAACGACCTACAAAACTAATAGACCAAGGTTGGGAGGGTAATGGTTTTGCCGGAGGTAGCGCAGTTACAGCCATATTTAGTCGCTTAAAATCTGAACCAATAATATTACTAGAATCTGAAGTAGATGGAGATTTGATTAATCTTCAAGTTGCTTATTGGAGTGGCGGACAAGATATTTTTCCTTCCTACAAAACTCTAATTTCTCACTTTCATTATCCGACAATTATCTACGAGTTTGCTATTCAACGTGCTTTACATTGGGAAACTAATGTCAAGGAAAAACTTTTGGCAAAAGGTAAAACTGAAGAAGAGATAAATGAAAGATTTGGTAAAGATAATGGCTCAAATTTGAGTATTTATAGAGAAAGTCAAGAATTAGCAGCAGATGGAATAGAAATCGAAAGTCACTACGAAATTAATAGCGAAGATGTTGGTAAATTTTTGGCTTTGTTAGGAGCATATTATAATGTTATTGTTGCCCTATATGCCGATATCCATTATTTAATTACTACTAACTTATCGCCGAAGTTGCCGGAATTATTGCCGGAGTTAGAAACGGAATTTTCTGTAGATAAACGTTTGGCAGATGACCTGTTTCAAATGGTGGTTGAAAGTTATATTGGCAGTCTCAGAGCTATGGCAAAAGACCGTTCGGAATTAGTACCTGAATTTGCTGCGGATATTGCTTTTGCTTTGACTGGTTTATCTAATTCTGATTTGGCGGAAAAAATGTTGGATTTTGCTTTGGAGTCTTGGCTAAATTCTCGTTATATTTCTGTGGAGAATGGCAGGGAAAAGTTTGAGGTGGTGGCTGAAAATTTACTGCCTTTGGATGGGGAGTTTGTGATTAAGGTTAATGGCTGTTTGGTTGGTTTGGGTAATGAGAAAAAATTGAGTGTAATAGACTCTTGTTATCAGAGGGGAATTAAGAAATTTAATTTGAAAAAATATCAAGAAGCAATAATTGATTTTGGCTACGTTATAGATTTGGATTCTGAATTTGTTGATGGTTATTATCGGCGAGGTTTGAGTTATATTCAGTTGGAACTGTATCAAGAGGCAGTTGATAATTTGACTCAGGTTATTAGGTTAGATGCTAGTCACTCTCCGGCATATAATTATCGCGGTAATGCCTACTATAAATTAGGAGAATATCAGCAGGCAGTTGATGATTATAACCGGGCGATAAATTTAGGTTTGACTGAGGCGGTGAAAAATCGAGATATTGCTCTGGGTGTTTGGGAGGAAATTAAACGTCAGGCGGAGGAAAAAACTAGGCAGGAAGAAAGGGAAAGACAAGAAAGAGAGGCGGAAGAAAAAAGGCGACGGGAGTCTCAAGGGAAAGTCTTTACTTTTGAGGTAGTAACTGTCAACTACTCTGGCAAAATTATTAGTCGGGCTGAGGGAAGTGCTAGGCAAAAAATTGCAGACTTGGGTAATGGCATTAAATTAGAAATGGTTTATATTCCTGGGGGAAGTTTTATCATGGGTTCGCCAGAAGATGAGAAGGAAAGAAACTCTGATGAAAGTCCGCAACATCAAGTAACTCTCCAACCTTTTTATATGAGTAAATATCCTATTACTCAAGACCAGTACCAAACCATTATGGGAAATAATCCTTCTCACTTTCAAGGAGAAAGCCGCCCAGTAGAAAGTGTAACATGGCAAAACACTACAGAATTTTGTCAAAAGCTATCTGAGAAAACTGGGAAAATTTATACCCTGCCCAGTGAGAGTCAGTGGGAATATGCTTGTCGCGCCGGGACGACTACTCCTTTCTATTTTGGAGAAACTATAACGTCTGACTTAGTTAACTATGACGGCAATATAGGAGAAACAACAGATGGAGGAACTTTTCCTCCCAATGCCTTTGGTCTATATGATATGCACGGCAATGTCTGGGAATGGTGTCAGGATGTTTGGCACAATAATTATAATGGAGCTGCTACTGACGGAAGTGCTTGGGAAACTGGGGGAAATAGTAATAGAAGAATGCTCCGTGGTGGTAGCTGGAACGATAATTCTGGAGATTGCCGGACTGCCAGGCGCATCTATTACGATGTGGACGACCGCAGCTTCGATTGGGGTTTTCGTGTTGTCTCGTCTTTTCAGTGAACAGCTTTTTCAGTTATCAGATTTTAGTTTTCAGTTTTTAGCTTTTTCCAGAGTTTATGGATATAAACAGTAGAGCATTTATTTTTCAGTTTTTAGCTTTTTATTCTTAGTCTTCAGCTAAATGAAAAGTTTGGTCTCCAAACCCCTACAATATCTCAAATTTAGATATAGTTCTAAGTTTTTATTATAGGTTTGTGCTTTTTAGTTTGAAAATTCTAATTTTTGTCAGAGATTAATGACAAAAATTGAGGAAAATTTTTCTCATTAGTTAACGAGGTTTCAATATTTTTAGCTCTTTGGCTCAATTTTGTGATATTCTCAAATAGAGTATTATCCAAAGGAGAGTTATTGCTTAATTAAATTTTGAAGCTGGAAATACTTATTTTTGCGTTATTTTTAGAGGTAATTTCGTTGATTTTTTCTGCCATGAATGACTAATTTTTCTCCCTTCCTATTATGGCAGTTTGATAGATTTACCGTTTTGTGGTATGCGGGAGTAACAAAGTTTATATATATAGATAGTAGGTGGCTAATTTTGGGTTTCATTCTTCAACCCAACCTACTTTTAGTTGAGTAGTCTGTAGACCTCAGAAAAACTCAACTTACTAGAATCTCTAAATCCAAAACTCGACATAATTCGTTGCTACGTTGATGACTTTGCCTTATTCTCAGACTATAAAGAATTTTTAGCGATCGCCAGACAAAAAATCGAAACATATCTAGCCAACCTCCGCCTCAAAATTCATCCAATTAAAAGCCAATTATTTCAAACAAAAAAAGGAGCAAACTTTGTCGGTTTTCGAGTATTGCCAGACCGCATTAGAATAGGTTCCGAAAATTTAAGAACAGCCAGAAAAAAATTAAGACAATTACAAACAGACTACCGACTAGGAAAAATAAAATCTAGCCAAATCCAAAAATCTCTACAAAGTTGGTTTGCTCATTTAAACTATGGCAATACCTGGCATTTAAACCAAAAAATATTAATCTCTTTCAATGTTTATTAAACTGTTTGACCATAGAAAAAACTTATAATGATCGGGAAAAAAATGTCAAAATGTAAACTAGGGAAACTTTTTACTTTTGAGGTAGTTACTGTCAACAAATCCGGCAAAATTATTAACCATACCAAGATCAGTTATCAGTTTTTTCTTTAGAGAAACTTAGCCAATAATTCTTCACGAGATAACTCCAAAATTAATCGACTCAACTCCTCAGAAGGCAATGCTAATAATTGTTCAATAATTCCTAATAATTGATCATCCAAAGAACCAAAACGAACCCGAAGCAGATTTTCTACAATTAATCTTTTTTCTTCTTGCCTACCTTCTTGTCTACCTTGCTGTATTCCTTGTTGTATCCCTTGTTGAGTAGCATTTTCTAAACGTTGTAAATAAACTGGCGATAATTCCATAATTAACTCCTTATCTTCTGGCTCTAAACCTTGATTTAATTCCAACATTGTGAGCAAGTTATAAACTAACTCTAACACATTAAAATATAATGGATTGTCAACAGGTAAATTTCTTAATTCCTCAATAGCTTCCTTTTGCACTTTTCCTTTACCTAACATTCTCAACCACAAAGTTTCCTCAGTTTTTGGTAATTGATGAACTGCTACTATTTTGGTTC
The DNA here is from genome assembly GCA_051439685.1 of Trichodesmium sp. Classification (GTDB taxonomy): domain Bacteria; phylum Cyanobacteriota; class Cyanobacteriia; order Cyanobacteriales; family Microcoleaceae; genus Trichodesmium. The sequence goes on along the minus strand of JBFRWR010000375.1, from coordinate 1,995 downwards.
TGAAAATATTTGGGAGAGTGTAAATTCCAGGGGAACTAAATTCTGGATCATTCACCGCACCAACTCCAGCGATTATTGTCTCTGAAATAGTTGGTGTAATTATCCATAATAGAGGTAAATTTATTTCATCAGTTTGGGGATTTTTTCGATTAAATTCTCTTTCTAAACCTGCACAAATATCAAATAATTTTCCCAAACAACTACGAATTTCACTAGGAGTAACTGCATTACGAAACGGTTCAATAACACAGACATTTACAGCAATTTTTTCCAGTAAACCTAAGTCTAATAAATTTTCAGGAGTCTTAGAATAAGGGATGAAATAAACATCAGCTTGTCTAATTTCTCCAGAAATATCTTTACTGGTTTCTACTTGACCTCTGTCAGATAATAATTCGGTTAAATATTGTTTGGCGAATTGGTCATGGATAAATCTTGTCATGGATTAATTTTAAATTGTAATAATTTTAATAAATGCTACTATATAGCAGGAAATACAGCAAAATAAACCTCAAGCTTAAGGAGGATATTTAAACAAATATAGACTTGAAAACTGATTTTTATAGTAAAAAAAAATATTAATAATCAAGCTTCAATCAAAAACTAGAAGCAATAGCTCATGGCTGAATGCTTACTTTTATTCATAAAAACTTAGCTAATAATTCCTCACGAGATAATTCTAAGATTAACCGACTCAGAAGTAGGTTGGGTTTCACTCTTAAACCCAACATTAGCCATCTATAATATATAGATATAAACTTTCCTCTCAGTATTATTGGCTGAATTAGGAGAATAATGTGAGGCAGTTCTATTCTTACTAAATCAGCTACAACTTTCAAATCTAACAGATGAACAAAAAGGCGATATTTTGGCAAAATTAACTGGTTCTGTTTGACATTTCACGTTCATACGGAAAATTTACCAGATTTAATTCAAGACGAAATAGAAAAAATTACCAGATTAATGAAGAATAGCAAACCTCATGTAAGTCAGGTAGAATGCTAGGGAGGAAGATGCCTAATAAAAGAACTAAAAGGCGATCGCCTCTCAAACAATCATCAAAAATTTATTCTCTGAAGCACTCCTAAAAAAAACGGCGCGTCGAAAAAGGTATCGCCTCCCAGACGGCAATCAATCATTCTCTCAAACTTCCAAACAGAGAGTCAAAACAGCGATCGCCTTTCAAACAATCATCAAAATAAAACATTCTCTGAAGCACCCAGAAAAAACGGCGCGTCGAAAGTAGGATTAGGGTTGCAATCCTAAATTAAGTCTGATACAATAATCTTAGATGGGGTCGTTCGCATATACACTAGACTTTTTATTCAACACAAAAGGACAGGCAAGATAAGTGTAGTAAATAATTCAAGTAACTAAAAAGCGATCGCCTTTTAGTTAAAAAGCATTTTATGAAGCACCCCAAAAAACAGCAGTGTCGAAAGTAAAATTAGGGTTGCAATGTGAAATTAACCCTGATACAATAATGTTAAATGGGGCTACTTGCCTATACTATAGACTTTTTATTCAACAAAAACAACAGATCAGACAGGCATTCTAGATAATTAAAAGACCTAAAAAAACCGATAAGTGAAAGAAAAAAATGATGAAATGGAGTCAAATTAGACAACAAGGATATCAAGCCTTAATCGACTCATTAGGTGTTGTGAAAATGTTGCGTTTTCTCCAACAATTTGAAGCAAGTTAGGTCGATTATACCAAGGAAAAATATCAATTAAACGAACCAACTTCAGAAGAATTTCAAGAATTTGTTAGACAAAAAAATATGAATAATTAAAACAATTGATATAGCATTTGAAGCAAAGGTTAGGACATTTATAGATCCTAAAACCGTTTGATAGTCTGCTATTTCCTATTTCCTATTTCCTATTCCCTATTCCCTATTCCCTATTCCCTATTCCCTATTCCCTATTCCCTATTCCCTATTCCCTATTCCCTATTCCCTATTCCCTATTCCCTATTCCCTATTCCCTATTC
>JBFRWR010000374.1:0-10810 GCA_051439685.1 Trichodesmium sp. | reverse complement strand
GATTGATGGAATTAATTCAATTTATAGCCAAATGTACCAGCTAAGTTTTTAGAGTAGCGATCGCCTAATCTGCTCATTCATGATTAAAAGGCCACAACTTATTTGATTAACTTTCTAGGGAATTATTGTATAGCGCTACGCCGTAGGATGCCGTTTCACTATTGTAGCGGCGATTCGCGAATCACCCCTACAATAGCGGTAATTAATCTTTGCACAGCATTCTGTCGGAAATTCCCCCTACCAAAAACACAATGTATAGAACCCCTGAAGGTATTTATTTTTTTATACATTATGGGGGTGGGAAGTGTGGGGAGATGGGGGTGTTTTTCTACCTTTTTCCCCTATTTTATTTCTTAATCTCCTGACTTCTGACTTCTGACTCCTTTGCCAAAAACTCCCAACTTTGCCTAGATATCAAATGGGTTCTATAGATGTTTTGCGTAAGTCTTGATATAATCAAATGTGTAATTAATTTTCCATAAGCAGTAATATGTAATTAATTTTGTTTAGGTGCTTAAATCTTAAATGATTGATGTTTTAACTCTTAACTTAACCTTAATCTTTGTGGAAAAGTCTGTGGAAAAGTTTAATTTAACTGTGGAAAACTTTCCTTTTTTCACAATCAATAATTTTGTTATTGAAAATTTTGCTCTAACTAAATTGACGAAAAAATTGATATATGATAAGTCTAACTATAAAGATATAGAGTATTTTAAGTTAATTTAGGGCTTTGTTGCACGAATATCCTGGAATCCTGGCAGTACAATACTTTCGCATTAATTGTTTTTATTGATAAATCCTTATTTCATAATGCTTCTAGCACTTTCATGCAACAAAGCCTTGATTTAGCCTAAATTTTTGACGAGCCGAAAACCAATATGAGTGGTTCCCGTATCGGGTGACTGGGACTCCCGTGCAGCGGGACGGTATCGACTGCAATAATTCTTAGCACAGAGGTGAGAACCACCCTTAATGACGTGTACCGCACCCTCGGCAGGTTTTTTGGGGTCAAAACTTTCGGCTTGACTGGGGCCTTCTGGGTTAACGCTATGAGCCATGTCTTTTCGTTCCACCTGATACCAGTCGGCTGTCCATTCCCAAACGTTACCCGTCATGTCATACAAACCGTAACCATTCGCTTTGAACGAAGCAACCGGAGCAGTTCCCAAGTAGCCGTCTGCTTTGGTATTGAGAAAGGGAAAAATTCCTTGCCAGGTGTTAGCTCTTTTAGCAGAATATTCTTCACCCCAGGTGTAAGTAGATTCTTTTAAACCACCTCTGGCAGCGTATTCCCATTGAGCTTCGGTGGGAAGTTGTTTTCCTGCCCACTTGGCGTAGGCTAAGGCATCTTCGTATGCAATATGAACAACGGGATGTTTTTCTTTCCCCCTAATATTGCTATCGGGGCCGTAAGGATGTTGCCAGTTTGCCCCCACAACCCAATGCCACCAACTCAGATAAGCCACTTGTTGAATACCTTCTGCGGGAGGTTCAAAAACAAGGGAACCAGGCGATCGCTGTTCATCGGGTAAATCAGGAAATTGTTCTTTTGAGAGGGGACGTTCGGCTATGGTAACGTAACCTGTATCTTCAACAAATTTGGTAAATTCGGCGTTGGTAATTTCGTGAGAGTCAATGCAAAATGAACTGACACTAACATCTTCAACAGGTAGTTCTTCAATAAATTCTGGTTTATCGGACCCCATTTTGAAATCTCCTCCGGGAATGAATTTCATATTTGAGGGACAAGTTGAAGAGGGTACGGCAAACGCACTCGGACTAAAAATAGTAACAGTTAGAATAAAAGCACTGAGAACAATTAGGAATTTTTGAATATAATTTTGAGAATTATTCATCATTTGAGTCGCAGAATTATTTCGCTGAGGTGGAGAATAGCTTTGAGCAGAGAAACTTCATTGATTTGAGGTGATACTAAATGTCAATAACCATCTCTCCGTGCTGGAGAGACGAGAGACAACATTTACCTTTGGAAAACGTAAAACTTATTGGACGTATCAACCCCTAGAGACTTAAACCCAACTTCAGTAAATGAATTAATCATTTCTATTTCATCGAAGACTACCAATTTTACAAATTGACGTGAAAGTATTTTTTCCTCATTGGAAAATGTATACCACTTTGTCATGTAGTCACCTGAATGGTTGATTTCTTGAGAGTAAGTAATATCTTCTGATATTGCTTTTGAATAGTCTTTGTGTTCTCCCTGAATTGAAATAATTAGTAATCCATCGTCTTCTAAGAGATTGTAAAGTTTACGCAGTAGGCTAAGATGATCTGACTTATCATCGCAGTAACTATATAATCGATACTGTTTATCATCTTGGTATGAAATACAGATAGCACCACCACTAGAAATGATAGATTGGAAAGACTCATTTTCTGGATAGTCTCTAATGTCTAAATTTAATAACTTGACATTGTAATCTGATAACCTACGGCGAGCTTTGACAAGCATTTCTTCAGAAAAGTCTACTCCTACGATATCGTAATCCTGAACTTTCAGCATTTGTTCAGTAAGTAAACCAGTTCCGACACCCACATCCAGGATTTTTGTTCGGGTTTCTAAGATAAGTGCCAGTGAGTTAACAAAGGCTTCATAATCGTAATAACCTGCTTGCATCAATAAATCATAAAATTGAGCAAGTTCTATGTACTCATTCTGCTTTCTAATAGTAGCTGAAGAAGCTTGAGCTATATTCGACATATTTTTGTTAGTTCCTATTCAATTAATTGTACGTTGTTGGATTTTTGAACTCTGGACGAGGTGTCCATTGGTTCAGGTTTTTTGGCGGTAGCTTCAGAAGCGATCGCTCTATTACTGGACTTACAATCAATCAATGGATCGGGAAACTACCAAGCCATTGTGAGATGCCAGGATTGCCTTATGCCAAATTTTGGATCAGGCGAAAACCAATATGAGTAGTTCCAGTATCAGGTGACTGGGACTCCCGTGCAGCCGGACGGTATCGACTGCAATAGTTGGGCGCACAGAGGTGAGAACCACCTTTAATAACGTGTACCGCACCCTCGGCAGGTTTTTTGGGGTCAAAACTTTCGGCTTGTCTGGGACCTTCTGGATTAACGCTATGAGCCATATCCTTTCGTTCAACCTGATACCAGTCCGCTGTCCATTCCCAAACGTTACCTGTCATGTCATATAAACCATAACCATTCGCCGAGAAGGAAGCAACAGGGGCAGTTCCCAAGTAGCCATCCGCTTTGGTATTGAGAAAGGGAAAAATTCCTTGCCAGGTGTTGGCTTTTTTGGCAGAATATTCTTGACCCCAGGTGTAGGTAGATTCTTTTAAACCGCCTCTGGCAGCATATTCCCATTGAGCTTCGGTGGGAAGTTGTTTTCCTGCCCACTTGGCATAAGCTAAGGCATCTTCGTATGCAATATGAACAACGGGATAGTTTTCTTTGTTGCTAATATCGCTATCGGGGCCGTAGGGATGTTGCCAGTTTGCGCCTGGAACCCAATGCCACCAACTCAGATAAGCGACTTGTTGAATGCCTTCTGCGGGAGGTTCAAAAACAAGAGAACCAGGCGATCGCTCCTCATCAGGTAAATCAGGAAATTGTGATTTTGATAGGGGACGTTCGGCTATGGTAAGGTAACCTGTATCTTCAACAAATTTGGTAAATTCGGCGTTAGTAATTTCGTGGGAGTCAATGCAAAATGAACTGACAGTAATATCTTCAACAGGTAGTTCTTCGATAAATTCTGGTTGATCGGACCCCATTTTGAAATCTCCTCCGGGAATGAAAACCATATTTTGGGGACAAGTTGAAGAGGGGACGGCAAACGCACTCGGACTAAAAATAGTAACAGTTAGAATAAAAACACCGAGAACAATTAGGAGTTTTTGAATATAATTTTGAGAATTATTCATCATTAGAGTTGCAGAATTATTTTTCTGACATTGATCGCTGTTGCGGTGCTATCGCTCATGTCGATCGAATTGATAGAGGAAACCCAACGAACTCAAGGGATTTGTTGGGTGCATTGGGTTTCGCTACTTATAGCCTTAGCCAACTTGGCTAGCGCTATACAATCCCAGAATTTTCCACCAATTAATCATAGAACGGGATGGAATCCAGGGAGATAGGCGACTGCTCGCCACAGAATTCCTCGAATTCCTCGACTGGCGCTTTGTTAAAGCGATTGCGAGTGATGTCGATCCTGACCGAGTTCAAAGTCCCATTGAAATCAAAGGGCGTTTCATAGGTCTCAGACACTGCCGAACCCGTGTCAAAGCCGACATCAAAAGTCTCATAAGTGGTGTAGCGGAGGGGAATCGTCTTGCAGACGAAGCCGTGACCGTTCTCAAGTGGCTCATCGTTAGCATAGAGGGTTATCTCTCCCCCCGCACCTGGCTCGTCAGAAACAGTTTTATACACTGCTTTGAGGGCGATCGGACTATCGGTAGGAAGATCGGGTGGTAAAGTACCTTCAATCCGATAATCTTCGAGTTTGAGTAAGTTGTAGTCATAGACTAACTTGCCATCCTGTACAAAGAGTGCATAACCGCCAAACTCACCTGCTAGCGTCACTAGAACCCCTTTGCCATCTGCTGGCAGTACCACATCTGCGGTAATCTCGTGACTTTTGGACTTGAGGTTAGGGGCTGTGCCTTCGGAGGTCCGGAAGTGATCTGGATAGACAAATTCCTTTCGTCCTTCTACATAACTGGGACGCAGGGCTGGATCGAAGCGTTCGGACCGACGATCGTCTAAAGGCAAGACGTTATACTTAGCGGCTTCAGCATAGAAGAGCTTAACCATTTCATTCAGTTTCTCGGGGTATTCCTCAGCCAGATCGTTTGCTTGGCTAAAGTCTAGAGGGGGACAGGCATAGGAATCGGAACAATCTTCGTTCGGATCGACACCAACTTTGTAAAGCTCCCAGTCCATATCTGTCAGGCTCTTGCCTAACTGCTCACTGCTACGCCATGGAATGGTGCGAAGTGCGCTGGCCATCCAACCATTGTCGTAAATGCCTTGGTTGCCACCAACCTCAAAGTGCTGGGTTGTATGGCGGCTCAGGGAATTGATTTCGCTGAGATCGTTGCCGTGATCATCGGTTGCATCAAAAGTATAGGCCAGACTGGTTCCCTCAATGGGTTTCTGGTTGACACCATTAACTTGAGTTGGAGCTTCAATGCCAATTGCTTCAAGAATGGTTGGGAAAATGTCGATGACATGACTGAATTGGTAGCGCACATCCCCCACATCTTTAATGTGCTTAGGCCAAGAAATGACCATGCCATTACGAGTTCCGCCAAAGTGAGACGCAACTTGTTTCGTCCATTGGAAGGGGGTATCCATCGCCCAAGCCCAACCCACTGGGAAATTATTCTCGTGTTCGGGGCCGCCTAGCTCGTCGATCGCGGCCAGCTTGTCTTCAAATGACTCTTCATCGGCAAAACCGTTACGAAAGATATTGGTATTCAGCGCTCCATCCAGTTCGCCTTCTGCACTGGCACCATTATCTCCGGTAATGTAAATCACCAAGGTGTTGTCTGATAGATCCAGCTCATCAATGGCATCAATCACCCGACCGATTTCATGGTCTGTCTGTGCCGTAAAACCAGCAAAGACTTCCATCATGCGGGTATAGAGTTTTTTATGGTCTTCATCTAAGGAATCCCAGGTAGGCAAATAATCCTCCGAGGGACGAGGGGTTAGTAAGGCGTTTTCTGGAATAACACCTAATTCTTTTTGCTTTTCAAATGTTGTTTTGCGGTATTCATTCCAACCCAGATCAAAATCAAAGGCACCGATATCGATAAGTTCATCATCTATGAATTTATCAATCCATTCCGGGGGAACATGATGGGGAGCATGAACGGCTCCAGGGGCAAAGTAAAGGAAAAAAGGCTTTTCAGGGGATAGGGCATGGGTTGTGCGAATGTAGTTGATGGCACGATCCGCTAAATCGGTGTTGAGAATATAAGGAGAGCCATCCGCGTTGGTTTTAGGGATTTCGTCAATACGGGTTGTATTTTCCACCAAGGAAGGATGGTATTGGTGAGTTTCGCCCCCCACAAATCCATAAAAATAGTCAAACCCTAAACCGACAGGCCAGCGATCGAAAGGCCCAATCGCACTGGTTTCCCAGTCGGGAGTATTATGGTGTTTGCCAAACCAAGCGGTGGCATAGCCATAGTCTTGTAGAATTTGGCCAATGGTGGCACTGTCCTGGGGAATAATGCTGGAGTAGCCTGGAAAATTGGTTGCGGTCTCCGTGATAGCCCCGGAGGCCACAGAGTGAGAGTTGCGTCCGGTGAGAAGGGCTGCTCGTGTGGGGGAACACACGCCTGTGGTGTGGAATTGGGTATAGCTTAACCCCCTTGCAGCCAGTTTATCTAAGTTTGGAGTGGGAATACCACCTCCAAAGGTTGACGTCTGACCATAGCCCGCATCGTCCAACATGACCAAGAGGACATTGGGCGCATTCTCAATGCCGAAAGTGGAGGGTACTTTCAGTTCTGCTTTCTCGGATTCGGAGTCTTCGTAGGTCAGGCCAACTTTGCCTGTGAAAATAGGGTCTGGGTGGGGCAAAATCTGCTGGGCCATTGCGGGTGGTATGGCAGTTCCCAGGAGGAAGGAGGCGACGATCGCCACCGCCACTACTCCTTTCAAAATACGGTTCCAAAGACCGTTGAAAAACATAGATAAAACCTCATAAAAGAGTTAACAAAATCTCAGACTGCATCCCAAAACACAATCTGGATAGCCTTCGGATGTTGTGTAGAGTCCCATTCGCTTGCTCGGAATCCTATCACCTTGACTGAATTGGACACCTTGAAATTTATCAATCGAATTAGGATGGGTCATACCCACTCCGTAGCACAACAGAGTAATCCGAAGACTTAGAGGTTTAGTCTAGTGGTAAGCTATCTCTGTAAATAATCGAAAATTATAACTTTCTCAGTTATACAACTTAAATAACTAATTTTTGAATAATATTAGCTTTGCTTATGCTTGGTTTGATTATTTTTTTTGACAGGGTGCTGCAAAAATGAGTGTGTTGAGGGATATAAACAACAGTAAAATTACCCAAGCTGAGGATAATCCGGGGATAAGCAATCATAAGATTGTCTCCAAATCCTTTAGAGATGTGGATAATTTCAAAGAGTTTTTTGACTATAAAAATAAGGAAATAATACAACTCACTCCTGGTTCTCTTGAAGCTGAGTTTTTGTCGATTCAGGTTGGTAACTTACATTTCGTATATAATCAGGCGAACCAAGGGATTCAATTCTCGGGCGATCCTATAAAGGGCAATATAGGTTTTTCGATAATTTGGTCTGAGAATGAAAAGGAATATTACTCTTTCCGTCACCCTGTGGATTCTCAAAGAACTATTTTTGGTTTCAATAACAAGGAAGCAGACTTCATCAGTTCCCAAGGTGGAACATTGACACAAATTTTTATGCCTGTTAAAACTTTTGATACTTATGCAGACAAACTACAACGCCACGATCTAGACGACAATTTCCGGAGTAAAAATCATGTAAATTTGTTACCAACTGGGATGAAAGAAATAAAAGATTACCTGAAACAACTTATTTGGTTAGCAGTACACCAACCTACTTGGTTTAAAAACCCTCACATTGAGAAACTCGTTACTGATGATTTACTTCCTTTGTTGATTAGTCAGATTCCCATTAAGTTAAATTCTAAGTCTTTTCTCAAACCTTCCCGAAGAGCAAAGTTGATTGCTCAAGCAGAGAAAAAAATGTTAGCACACTTAGAAACACCTCTGACTTTAAAACAACTAGCTGAAAATTTAGGCTCTAGCAGTGCTGCGTTATCTTTTGGTTTTAAAGACTTATTTGGCTTGAGTCCGATGCGCTATCTCAAGGTGCAACGACTTAATGCAGTGCGACAACACCTGAAAGCAAGCGAACCCGAAAATTGTACCATCGCCATCCTCGCCAGTGAATTTGGGTTTTACAGTCCATGTCATTTTACTAGCGATTACAAAACCATGTTTGGGGAGCTGCCTTCAGAGACGTTGGGAAAGAAGGCATAGAACCCATTTGGTATCTCAAAAATTAGCTGGAGAGATGGGGAGATGGGGAGATGGGGGCTATTTTTATACTTTTTTCCCTATTCTATTTATTGAAATTCTGACTCCTGACTCCTGTCTCCTGTCTCCTAATCCTCACTTCTGCAAAGATACTGTTAGGGATTCTATATAATCCCTATTCCCTACTCCCTACTCCCTACTCATAAGAAATATGTTCTGATTTATAAGCAGGTGGTTCAACATGAATCATAATTCTCGCAGGATGAAACCTTTTTTGTAGACGTGCTTCTACTTCTTCAGTAATTTGATGAGCAGTTTCTACGTCATTACCATTAACAATGAGGTGCATTTCAATAAACACTTGACGACCGATAACTCCCCTAGAAGCAATATCGTGACAGTTGACTACTCCTGGCACTTCTATCGCGATCGCATGAATAGCTTCTGGTGCAACTGCCATATAGTCTACTAACCAAGGTAAATTTTCTTTCAAAACTTCCCAAGCGCTCCGAAACACTAATAAAGCAACTGGGAAAGCTAAAATTATGTCTAACCAAAGGAAAATAGGTAAATTCAACTTATTTCCTTGCCAAACACCAATTAATCCTGCAATTACTATTACTGTTACCCAAATATCACTCATGGTATGATGGGAGTCAGCGATCAAAATACTACTACCAATTTTTTTCCCTACCCGACGCTCATAAAATGCTACAAAAATATTAATTCCTAGAACAATTAATAGTATCCACAGCGCAAGTGGGGAAATATTAACTTCTTGAGTACCTCCGAATATTCTTGCTATCGCTCCACTTAAAATTTCAAAACAAGCAATACCAAGAAATGCAGCAATACCTAAAGCACCAATGGCATCAAATTTTTGGTGTCCGTAGGGATATTCGCGGTCTGGTTTAGGGGAAGCAAGATGATTTGTGACTAATCCTAAAATGTTATTAGCACTGTCAGTAACGCTGTGTAAAGCATCTGCAAGTAAACTGAGGGAACCTGTCCAAAATGCTATTGTTGCTTTGATTATCATCACTAATAAATTGAGTAGTAAAGTGATGATTAAGACTTTGCGGACTTGTTTACGGTTATCGGTAGACATGGTTATTTCAGTTATCAGTTATCAGTTTACTGTTATCAGTTGGAGTTTGCTGTAAGTAAACCACATTCTAAAGCTAGACAAGGTACTGCTTATTTTACCCTTTTTTTCCTTTTTATTTGATAATTATTAATTATTAATATGGCTTTAACCAAAGCTTTTTTCAAAGTTCTAACTAATCTTTGAGCTTGATGTTTATAAAGTAGTTTTGGTAAGATTCCTGGCAAATTATTCATTAATTCTCTAGCATAACTCTCAAGCATGAAATTGTGCCCTAACGCATCATTAAGTCCAGTAGTGGACTGAAACTGCCTCTTTTATAATTCCCATTTCTCCTGACTCCTGACTCCTGACTCCTGACTCCTAACTACATTGTTAATCTGGCTTTAACAAAAGCTTTTTTCAAGTTTCTAACTAATCTTTGAGCTTGATGTTTATAAAGTAATTTCGGTAAGATTCCTGGCAAATTATTCATCAATTCTCTAGCTTCATTGATACTGCATCCAGCAATACCAATAATTTCATTTGCTCCTTGAAATATTGCATATTCTGAAGGTGCAGATTCAATCATAACTTGACAAGTAGGTTGCTTTATTTCACCATTTTCAATTCGTTTTAAACCATCAATTGTTGCCAGAATAATTAGGCGATCACCTACAGCAAGTTTAATATCATCTGAAGGAATTAATTTTGATTCATTTGGTGGCTTTTGGTATAAGATTGGTACTAATGCTAATTGTTAATTCTTGAACCATTCTCTTATCTAACTAACAAAACTAATTAAAATTCCTAAAAGTTTCGGTAAGTTTTTGATAGAATATTCCTCTAAATCTAATACCGCATTTTGACCTTCTAACTCTAAAAATTGCCAAGCAGTTCCAGTAGTAATAGCCCCATAAATTTTAGAAATTTGATTACCTCGTTCCTGGTTAAAAATTTGAGCAGCAACCATTTCTGCCATACATTGACCTAAACCGGATTTGATATTATCATTTTTTGCTTCTACTAAGGCAAATACTGGTGCTTGAATTATAGTTTGTAGACTAGAACGACTGATAATAAAATCGCAAAAACCGCTCAATTCTAAATCAAGATTGACATTAAATTCTATACCAGAAAATAAGCTGATTTGTTTGTTTAAATGTTTTCTAACTGCTACTAAAATTGGCGATACTATTAATTCAGAACGAGCTTTTTCGGTGGCATTTGCAACTGCCAATGGTATGTTATCTTCTAAGGTTTCTTGTAAAAGTTTACTAGGGAATACTTCTGGTAAATTGTTAAATCTACCTAAGTTTTCGACTAAGGTTAAATTGAACTTAGTTAACACTTCTTCTAAAGTGAATTTACTATATGGCATAGCTTTTTTTCTAAGTTTCTGATTTGTTAATTGCCATTATATCATTAGACTTATTGCAGAAGTCAGGGAATAGGGAATAGGGAATAGGGAATAGGGAATGAAATTGTTGATTTCATATCTTGAATTAATTTCATTTTTTATTTTTGGAGATGTCTATTGTATAGAACCCCTAAGCGGATCTATAAAATTAGCTGGAGAGATCGGGGGACGGGGATATGGGGATATGGGGATATGGGGAGATTGGGGCTATTTTTATACTTTTTTCCCTATTCTATTTCACCGAAAT
>JBFRWR010000373.1:0-3295 GCA_051439685.1 Trichodesmium sp. | reverse complement strand
CCCTTGTAGAGCGACAGCTCGCGGCACAGCCAAGGGGAGGCTTTAAACCTTAATTGTTGAATGAATAATTAATTATTGACGCTTCAACTCTTAATTATTAACTATTAATTATTAATTATTCGGTAAATATTCTCTGACGACAAAGAATTAGCTCTGCCACGAGTATAGGAGCAAGATGCTCCCACTTCCTTGCCTCGTAACAAAAATAATTACAATGGACGACCATTACAATGCACAACTACCCCTATTTATTCTAACTCTTGTAGGGGAAATTTCGTTCCGAATGCTGCGCAAACATGAATTGCCCCCTACAACGAATCACACAAATTTAATAATTGTAGTATTATGTATTTCATAGTACATAATAAATTTATTTATCATCAGCTTTGATTCAATCTGAGACTTTAGAATTACTAGAATGGCCTCGTTTGTGTCAACACTTGGCCACCTTTACGGTAACTAAATTAGGTGCAATAGCAACTCATCATTTATCAATTCCGTCCACCAAGGCGGAAACAATGGAGTTATTAGCTCAAACCCAGGAAGTATACAAACTAGAAACTCGTCTGGTACAAGGCTTGTCTTTTGACGGCATTGAAGATATAGGTAATTCTTTGGAAAGGGCAGGACTAGGTGGTATACTTTCTGGAGATGAACTTTTAGCTATAGCTACTACCCTAGCTGGAGTGCGTAAGTTGCGTCGGGCAATTGATAGTTATGAGTCAGAATATGAATTATCGGTTTTACCAGAATTAGTATCAGACTTACGAACTTATCCAGAACTAGAACAAGAAATTCATCGTTGTATAGATGATAGGGGAGATGTCACAGATAGAGCAAGTCCGAAATTAGCAGGTATTCGGGACAAAATGCGTCATTTTCGCGATCGCATTGACAATATACTCCGAGGAATTTTACAACGCAAAGCAAACGCAATTCAACAACCGATTATTACTCAACGGAGCGATCGCTTTGTTATTCCTGTCAAAGCTCCTCAAAAAGATGCTGTACCTGGTATTGTTCACGATACATCTACAACAGGTTCAACATTATACATTGAGCCGAATGCAGTTGTCAACCTGAATAATCAAATGCGACAACTACAACGACAAGCTCAAAGGGAAGAGGAAGCTATTCGACAAGCTTTAACACAGCAAGTGGCAGAAGTCAAGGAAGATTTAGAACAATTACTGGCGATCGCTACGATTATCGACTTAGCTGTAGCTCGCGCTCGTTACAGTTTATGGTTAGGAGCTAACCCACCCCAATTTACTGATTCAAACTCTAACTATACTATGACGATTCGTCAATTGCGACATCCATTATTAGTATGGCAACAGCAACACGAACAAGGAAATTCTGTAATTCCCATTGATGTGATAGTTAAACCACAAATTCGAGTCGTCGCCATTACAGGTCCTAATACTGGAGGTAAAACTGTTACTCTGAAAACTCTGGGATTAGCAGCATTAATGGCTAAAATAGGATTATTTATACCTGCTAATGATCCTGTAGAATTACCTTGGTTTGAACAAATATTGGCTGATATTGGTGATGAGCAATCTTTAGAGCAAAGTTTATCTACCTTTTCTGGTCATATTCGGCGAATTATTAGAATTTTAGACGCAATAGATAGAGAGGAGTCAGGAGTTTTGATCAACTCAGAAGTCAGGAGTCAGGAGTTAGAAGTTTTGATGGAGTCAGGAGTCAGAAGTCAGGATTCAGAAGTTTTGATGAACTCAGAAGTAACAGAGGATGAAAGTAATTCAGAAGTTGATTATTTTTCTGTTTCTTCTTCGCTGTTCCCTGTGGAGGAAAATCCTCATTTATCTCCTAGTCTAGTTTTATTAGATGAAGTTGGAGCAGGTACAGATCCCACAGAAGGTAGCGCTTTAGCAATTTCCCTCCTCCAATATCTAGCAGATCACGCATTATTAACAGTTGCAACTACTCACTTCGGAGAATTGAAAGCTCTTAAATATGAAGATGAACGGTTTGAAAATGCTTCCGTAGAATTTGATATTCATTCTTTACAACCTACATATCGCCTCCTTTGGGGAATTCCAGGTCGTTCCAATGCTATGACTATTGCTGGGAGATTAGGTTTAAAACAAGAAATTATTAGTATTGCCCAAGATTATGTTGGCAGCAGCGCTGAAGATGTAAATCAGGTAATTGCAGGTCTCGAAGAGCAAAGACAATATCAGGAAACTAAGGCAAAAGAAGCTTCTAATTTACTCCAAGAAACTGAGTATTTACATCAGGAAGTTACCCAAAAAGCTGCTGCTTTGAAAGAACGGGAACGAGAGTTAAAATTGGCGCAAGAAGTAGCAGTACAATCAAAAATTGCAGAAGCTAAAGCAGAAATTGCCACAGTTATTCGGAATTTACAACGGGGTCCCCTAACTGCTCGAAATGCTCAAAAAGCAACTGAGACAATTAATCAGATTTCTGAGAAATATTTACCATCTCGTTCTCTTCCTGCCAAAAAACCAGGCTTTATTCCCAAAGAAGGCGATCGGATTCGGATTCCCAAAATTGGGCAAACAGCACAAGTTTTAACTGCTGCTAATGAAAATGATGAATTAACTGTTAAATTTGGGATTATGAAAATGACAGTTAATCTGGCAGAAATAGAGTCTCTTGATGGTGAAAAAGTAGAGTCTTTAAAGAAGACGAAAAATGTAGAAGCCAAAAAGAGTAAAAAGTCAGAAAATAAGCCTAAAGAAACTAAAGCAGAAATTACTTCTAGTGGTTTAGCTGTTCGGACTTCTCAAAATAGTATTGATGTGCGTGGAAGTCGGGTAGCAGATGCTCAAATTGAAGTAGATCGGGCATTATCAAAAGCATTTGAATATGGATTATTATGGATTATTCATGGTAAAGGTACTGGTAAATTAAGACAGGGTATCCATGAATTTTTACAGCAACATCCGCTAGTAGAGCGTTATCAATTAGCTGCAAAAAATGAAGGAGGTAGTGGGGTGACAGTTGCTTATTTAAAATAAGATAGTTTACTATAGCAATCCTAAATAGGTCACGGGTAATCAGAAAGTAGATAAAAAACCTGAAACTCTTATCTGTTAGCTGTTTGCTCTCCCCTAAAAAGCAGTAGGATTTTTACCACGAATACAATAGGATTGCTATATAGAACCCATTTGATATTTATTTTTTTATACATGATGGGTGTGGGAAGTGCGGGGAGTGTGGGGAGTGTGGGAAGTGTGGGAAGTGTGGGGAGTGTGGGAAGTGTGGGGAGTGTGGGAAGTGTGGGAAGTGTGGGGAGTGTGGGGAG
>JBFRWR010000372.1:0-10496 GCA_051439685.1 Trichodesmium sp. | reverse complement strand
TGAAAATTCTAGAATAATTCGTTTGTATCTTCCTGGGAAAGTAGTTCCTAAAGCACGTCCACGAGTTACTGCTAATGGTACTTATTTACCACCTCGATATCGTACCTGGAGAAATCAGGCAGAAGTGGAAATTTACCGTCAAGTTTCTGAACTTAATTTAGAGGTAGATTTACCGATTCAAAAAGCAGCTATTTTCATTAGTTTTTGTGGGAAACATCGCACTAATTCTGATTTAGATAATTTAGCAGGAGCTTGTCTTGATGCTTTAACATTAAATGGTGCAGGTGTGCTTCAGGACGATCGCTTGAGTTGTATTCCTAAACTTACTATTGAATATATTCCTGATACTAAGAAAACAGGAGTTTGGATTGAAATTGAAATACTTTTGTAGTGTGGGCATCTTACCTGCGCTACAAAGCAAAATTTGTAGTAGACAGTTTCACCTTACAGCGCTTTTCAGTTGAGTAGACCACTAAATTCATTTTTAGGAGTCGTAGGGGCGATTCGCGTTTGCGGAGCATGACCTTAGGAAATCGCCCGTACAGGAGTCAGGAGGTAGGGACGTTTTGCGCTCCGCAAAGCTCCGAAGTGCGCTGCGCGACATGTTTGCGGAGCATTCCGGAACGGAAAACGCATTTTTGTTATGCAACGTCCGTAGGTCGTAGGAGTTAGTATCATTGTGGTTTTGGATTATGAAAACTGCTGTAAATGTTGCAATAGATGTCGGTTGGGTTTGTCGCGCTAGCGTTGCCCAGCATGGAAAGTTTGCGGAGCATTTCCAACGGAAAAACCGAACAACAGTCTTTCTCCCGTAAGGACGTTGCATGCAACGTCCCTACCCACTCCCCTACTCCCTAATGCAAAGTTTTAGCTGTGTCGGTCCAGTAGTAGACTGACACACCTTATATCATGTCCGGTTGAATAGTTATAATTAAATGAGGGAGGACTCAGGAGTCAGGAGACAGGAGTCAACCCACCCCAAACCCCACCCAGGTGGGGGAGTGAGGAGAAATAAAGTATAAAAAGAAGAAAGTTTTTTTATCACTAATTATCCGGACATGATATTACAGCAGTTTCGGAGGCGCGTGAGGTACAAATTTTTAGGACTTTAGGCAACAGCTCCAGAAGGTAACAGGCAACAGAGAATTAATAAAGCGTACCTCACCATGCTCAAAAGTGCTGTAAATGGTGGAATATATTTAGGTTGGGTTTTTCGCGCTAGCGTTGCCCAGCATGGAACGTTTGCGTAGCATTTCCAACGGAAAAACCGAACAACAGTCTTTCTCCCGTAAGGACGTTGCATGCAACGTCCCTACCCACTCCCCTACTCCCTAATGCAAAGTTTTAGCTGTGTCGGTCCAGTAGAGTGCGTTAGACGGCTAAAATTTAGACTGTGAAAACCATTTCACAATCTGTTGTCACGCACCATTTTAGTTCTATCAGTCTACTACATCCAAAAATATTAGTACAGTTAAGAAAGAATTGGTTAAACATAGACGGATGATTAAATCAGACAGCGGAAATGTTTTTCCAACTTTTCCCTGTTCTCTGTTCCCTATTCCCTGCTTATGATTCAGCAGTAAAAATTAATGTTCCCTTGTCAGCTTCCAAACTATCACCAATTTTATGCCCATCGTGAAAAGCAGCTAAAATTACATCGCAAGTTTTTCCCCAACCAATAATACCACTAGCATCAATACCGATCGCTCCCAAATCCCTTTTATGTTCGTGTGCTTCAGCAAATGAACGCTCAAAAGCTGCTTTAATGGAAAAACCATCCGTTACCCGAATCACAATTTTTGCAGCCAAACACTCATCAATAATATCTTCTCCAATACCAGTACAACTCACTGCGGCACTTCCAGTAGCATAATTTCCGGCAGGCATCGCCGAGTCACTCACCCGACCAATTTTTTCAAAACCTTTCCCCCCAGTAGAGGTGCCCGCAGCTAATCTACCCTCTTTATCTAAGACTACCACACCTATAGTACCAGTCCCTGGAGATTCTGCAACCACATTTGCCATTTTTCTACTAAAATTATGTTTACGGTCTTCGAGCCATTCATTTAATCGTTTATCTGTCAAGGGGTTGAAAACTGGCATTTGTAATTCCCGCACAAACTCAGCCGCCCCAATATCTGATAATACGCGATCGGGTGATTCTTGCAGCGCTCTGGCCAACTCAATAGGATTTTTAATCCTAGAAACATTGATCGTCCCACTAAACCGATGATTAATACCATCCATTAAGGAAGCACTCATCCGAATTTGGCCATCAGATTGCAATACCGAACCGGTACCAGCATTAAAAAGAGGGTCATCTTCTAATAGTTGGCAACCACGCACAACTACATCTACGGCAGTGGTGTCACTTAGAAGCAAATTATATAATTCATCTACTATTCCATGGAGAGATTTCCGAACAACTTCTAATCCTCCTTTTTCCTCGATGGAACTACCAGCACCACCATGAATAATAAGTTTTGGCTGCATTTTTTTTGTGATTAACTACTAGATATAAGGCTATTATGCCTCGGTTTGTTTGTCAATTTTTGACCTATGTCGCCGACATCTTTCGGAACAATATTTGACTTCATCCCAACAGTCTGCCCATTTTTTTCGCCAGTTAAAAGGGCGGTTACATACAGGACATATTTTTGTTGGTAAGTCAGATTTAGATTTAGCTTTTGCCATGATATAATAACTGTTTGATAATTATAGGACTTACCGAATAATTAATAATTAATAATTATTAATTAATAATTATTAATTAAAGAATTCAGGTAAAAAGCCTCCTCTTTCAAGGCGAAAAGAATCAATTTTTTTTCCTTTTAGTAAATCCTCTCTCTTCTAGGGAGAGGTAATTATCAATTATCCATTATCCATTATCCATTAATGAAGAACCCATATCAAATAATACATTATCTGAAGGAGAAAGAGCGCAGTTTGCCCCTACTAGATGTCGAGGTTCCGCGTAAGTTCTATTATAGTTGTTTTTGGTGAAGCGATCGCTTTCTTGATGGTCTGTTGAGTATGAAATTATTGCAGTAGGGTAGAAACAACTAATGAGCGTATCTTCTACTGTAGGGGCGAAAAGCGAATCGCCCCTACTGAATACCGACTACTAACTACTAATATCAAATCCGGTTGGATACTTATTGTATAGTTGGGGGTGGGGAGATGGGGAGATGGGGAGATTGAAGTAACTATAGAATCATAATGGCATCAAATTTTTGGTAAGACTTCTGGCTTTGTGATGCAATCCATCCTTGGGATTGAGCATCGCAATCCAATAACCGGTATCGGCAAATACTGTTTTCATTCTTCGGTTTTGGCAGCTCCGTATAGGTAGTTATCTAGGTTATAAGATAAGTCACTAGGAATCTTTTCCCATTCTTCTGGGGGGATTTGACTACTAATTTCATCTATGAACTCCAGAAAGTTTTCTGAGGAAGATTCTGCTGAGGTTGCCTTTTTGTTTTCTGTAGTTTTTTGTTGGATTCTAAATTTGAGGAAAAGCAAAAAATTTAAGACTTCTTCTGCTATAAAATCAGGGGATTTTTCAATTTCTTGTATTAACTGTTGTTTGATTTTCACGATCGCTTTTTCTGGTTAATATTAAGGATATGATAACATAATTTTGTGAAAATAAATTCACTTCTTGATTGGAGGACAAAATGCAAATTACTTTGGAAATTCCTGATGAGATGCTCCAAGGAAAAGGATTAAATGAAGGAGAATGGTTGCAGGAAATAGCGATCGCTCTATTTCAACAGGAGTTAATAACTCTCGCTCGTGCTAGCAGAATTGCCCGAATGCACCAAATTGATTTTCAAAAGCTGCTTGGTAGTCGCGGTATCTGCATTCATTACGATGTTGAAGAGTTTGAAGAAGATATTCGGCATTTAGAAGAGCGAGGTTGGTTATGATTATTGTCAGCGATACTTCACCTTAATGAATAGAAAACCTGTAGGGGCTTTCTGGTATTTGCCCTGATACTGTCATTATCAATTATCCATTAAAAAAACGCCCCGGTGGTAAAATCAGAGCGTTTTTGGGTTGGGAGGCGATCGCTCCTCTTCTAGCAACAGGTAAGGTTCTGTAGAACAGGCACTCCCACCTGCCCCACTTCTGCCTTCTAAATAAACTCAATGTGTTGGCGCATAGATTGGGGAGTTTGAACCTCCCAAATCCGAACGAGAGCTTTGATGATCTCCCCAATACTTCTGCTTTGCTGATGACAATAAACAATACCAGCGTGTTCTGCTCCCCGTTGATGGCATCTCAGAAAGTCGGCATCGTGAGTAAAAATTACACGTCTTTGCTCCCAAGCAAAAACTAACTGTTCGTCATCTGATACCCCGATAATATCCACTTCTGGAGTCGTTGTTATATCAATTTCACGTCGTCTCAAACCATCTGCGATTGCTCTTTCTACGCTTTCATCCAAATGAAACTTAATTTTTTCCATCATCAAATTTCCTAGTATTTAGGCATTTTAGAAGGAATTTCGGCTTGCATTTTCTTCACTAAGTCTTCATCCTCTTGCATTTGCCGTCTAATTTCCTGAAAATTGTCGTGGTAATAAGCTAAAGCTGCATAAACATCGGCTAAAGTAATAATGGGGTATCGAGATACGATTTCGTCGGGAGACATCCCTTTTTGTTCGTGCCAAACTACCACATCTTGCACTCTGATTCGATGTCCGGCAATACGAGCTTTACCACCACAAACGTTGGGAGTAATTTCAATATGTTTCGATGTTACTATTGTCATAAATAGAATTTGAATTAGAGTTGACAAAGGATATGATAACATAATTAACTGGGTTTTTGGCGATCGCTCCTTATGAAAACCAGACTTAGGGAAAGTCAGAAACCCGGTTTTTCCCAAAAACCGGGTTTCTCAAAGGGCATAATTGACGTTAAATAAATATAAAACCTGTAGGGGCGAATGGCATTCGCCCTTATACTCTCATTATCAATTATCTATTGAAAAAAACGCCCCGGCGCTAAAATCGGGGCGTTTTTGGGCTTGGGAGGCAATCGCAACCATCAACCATTAAATTAACAAGTAGCAATCTTGCCGTCTTCCTACTTGTTACCAAGATTAAACCCTAATTTCTGTCGGATCGGAAGTTACTTGTAAAATATCTTCTATCTGCGAAGGTTTAAGGTTGGGATTAGCCGATAGCATCAACGCTGCCACACCAGCAACATGAGGTGTTGCATAAGATGTACCCGATTTTTTCTGATCGCGACGTTTTTTGTCAACTGCGAATGGTACGGCAGAGTAAATGTCAACCCCTGGAGCAACGACAAAAGAGTATGGATTGTCCTTAGCACTAACATTTGCAGCATTTGAGAAATCTGCCACTTTAAAAGAGCTATCTATAGCTCCTACTGCAGTACCCAAAGACTCTTTTGCATAGCGAGCGGGGAAATTAACTTGAGTAAAGTTATGAGGAGGATTTTTTTCATTACCTGATAACATAAATACTGCAATACCAGCATCTCTTGCTTCTTGAAGCGCCTGCTTAAATTCTGGTGGGGCTGGAAGTTGCTTGGTATCATTGTAATAACTAAAACTGATACTGATGATGTCCGCCCCATTTTTAATCGCATATCTAATGGCATTGGCATCTGTCAGCAAGTTTTTATTGCCCTCCCCCTCGCCTAAGACTCTTACAGGCATAATCTTAGCTTCAGGTGCAATATTAAGAATAGTTCCAGCAATATGAGTACCATGACCTACAGCGCTTCCTTCATCCCATGGTTTAGCATCAATTGTATCCCCTGGATAGTATTTTTCTGTCTCTTTGCCAACCGGAATGAAACCTAGCCAATAAGACTTATTGCTTGTCCGTTCAGTTCTTGGCAGAGTTTTAAATAAACCATCCCCATCTACATCAACCGAATTAATAAAGTCAAAGCCATCGCGATCATCTATGTAACCGTTATTGTCATCATCCTTATTATTACCGTCAATTTCATCAGAGTTAACCCACAATCTTCCCTGAAAATCTGGATGATTGTTATCAATTCCTGAGTCCAATACTGCCACAGTTACTCCTTTACCCCTGTATCCTTGCGCCCAAGCTTCGGGAGCGTTAATTAAGTCAAGAGGCCAATCATTGCCTCCTAAGTCAGCGACATTAGCAAAAGTAGGTTTATTAGCTGCCCTGGCAACGGCAGCGGCAGCATTCACTAGACCGTAACCATAATCTTTATTAAAATTAGCTAACCAAGTAATCGGCTGTTGAGTCAAATTATTCCATGCCGTGACTCCCCCGTCTTTCAGAGCTTCCCAAGCATTATCTACCCAATCGTCTCCCAAACGGGTAATGGCATCCCAACCTTTAGGTTTTGAACCTTTCCATCGATTCGACCAAGAGGGGCTGCCAAACCGAAACTTCGGTTTTGTCACATGATTTAAAGCTTTCCACGCATCCAGACCCCCTTGGTTAAGAGCCTCCCATGCAGCATCTCCACCAGCAGCGATCGTTGCCCAGGCAGTTTCTCCTTTGGGGTGATGTTTTTGGAACAGGTCTAAAGCTTTGTTTGTGGTGAAACCACCTTTCCCTAATGCCTGCCAGGCTTTGTCACCACCAGCAGCAAGAGTTGCCCAGGCGCTTTGACCGCCTTTCGCAATTTCATTCCCGTAAATTTGGATGGCACCGAGAGGAGGAGAACCATATCCTATAGCTTGCCATGCAGTTTGACCGCCATCTTTAATATGTTCCCAGGTGCTAACAGGTCTATTTATCGCCACGGTCCAATCTGCCTCACTCCAATTTTGAGTAATGCTTTGGGCGAGAGGACCGCCAGCGGAAATAGCGCTACTAATATGAGAGCCAAATCCATTTACTGAAAAAGTCAAACTTTCATCGGCAAGTTGACCGTCAAGACTGCGAACCCTCATTTTATAAAAGCCCTCTTCTAAATTATTGGGCACCGTCCAGGTATAGAAACCATCGCTAGGAGTAGAGTCAGTAATAGTTCGCTTTAGCTCGTTAAAAGAATACAACTCTATAACCACATTTTCATCAAGATTATCTTCCCATTGGATGTCAATTTTGTCGCCAGCATCATAAACTCCATTTTTAAAAGAAGAATTAATGACGTTGAGGTAATCTCTTGGTGCTATGGTAAAGAAGTCGTCGCTAGTATCCCTGGTTGTTACATAGCTATTATTACCTCTGATATCAATTTCATATTTTCCTCCCTTACCTCCATTCAACCAAGTAGGAACTTCCCAGCTATAACTGTAATCGCTCGCTGGAACCCTTGCAACCGATCCTGAATAACCGTCGGCCATCAACTGAATCGTAACAGTATTATCCCCATTACGCTCCAATTCTGCATCGGTAATGTTATGAGTCCATGAAATTTCGACCGTACTTCCCTGAGCTAGAGTTTCGCCACCATTGGGAGAAAGTACTTGGATGTATTTATCGGGGTCGTATATAATGTTAAAAAAGTCGTCGCTTTCATCTTCAAATTCGCCATCAACACTGCGAATTTTAATTTTAAAATTGTCTTCTTCTATTGGCGCTGTTGTACCCCAATAATTCAGATTCCAGGTGTAACTACCATTGCTAGGAATATCGCTGGCAATTACAATTGGATATGGGAGTGTGCTATAAAACCCTGGGTCTTCTTCAGACTGTCTTTTTTGCTCTTCCCCATGCAATTCGATAGTGACATTCCCCTCAATATTGTCATCCCAAGTAATTTCGTATTCTTGTCCTAATCTCAGATTTTCACCACCATTAGGACTGGTAATAGCTATAGGTTCTGGTATTGCTACAGCAAAGAAACCATCGCTTTGATCGGCAATTTCATTATTAACTGCACTCTCAATTAAAATCTGATAACCATTACCTTCAGCTACGCTTTCAGGAACCGCCCAATTGTAACTGCCATTACTAAGAATATCGCTGGCAATTGTTTCTACTAGCTCATCTCCTTGGAAAAGCTTAATATTAACCTTATCATCTATATTGTCATCCCAAGTAATCTCAAATTTTTCTCCCGGTTGGATAACTTCACCGCCATTGAGACTGGTAACGGTAATCTTTTCTGGTTCTACAATTTCAAAGAAACCATCGCTGACATCAAAGTTAATAGTTTTACTTTCAAGACTACCCGCAGTTTCTATTAAAATCTGATATTTATTACCAACCTGTAAACCCTCTGGGACTTCCCAGGAATAACTACCTCCACTAGAAACATCAACATCAATAAAACTATCCCACTCGTCATTATTTTTAATCAAACTAATATCGACTTTTTCTTCCGTATCACTATCCCAGGTAATTTCTACCGTACTACCTGCTTTGATGCTTTCCCCAGCATTAAGACTGGTAACAGTAAGATTTTCTTCAGATTCTACAATTTCCAAACCAAGATTATAATTGGCATTTTTGATCCTATTGTTTCTCGGTTGCACCCGCAAGTAATAAGTAGTATCCGGTTCCAGAGTAGCGTTTATTGTTTCATCCCGCTTACCACCTTTTCTCGACTTGTCTATTACCTTACCTTTTTCGGGTAACAAATACACATCTGCATTTGCCGTCAAATCAGTTAATTTAATCTCTACTTCCGTCTCTTCTTCTACTGTTAACTTGTAAAAGTCTCGTTTATCTTTCTTTCCTACAGACTCCTCAATATTAAAATCCTCAGTCAAAGTCCCAATATCAAAAGCCTTTCTTTTGTTGTTTCCAGGATCGACAGCTCCAGATTCTACAATTTCCAAATCGAAAGTATAATCAGCATTTTTTATCCTCCTGTTTCTTGGTTGCACCCGAAAATAATAAGTACCAGGTTCGAGAGTTTCATTTATTTCTTCATCCCGCTTACCACCTTTTCTAGATTTGTCTATTACTTTACCCTTTTCAGGTTGTAAATATAAATCTGCATTTCCTGTCAAACCCGTTAGTCTGGCAACTATTTCCGTCTCTTCTTCTACTGTAAATTTGTAATAGTCTCGTTTATCTTTCTTTCCTACAGACTCTTCAATATTAAAATCCTCAGTCAAAGTCCCAATATCATAAGCCTTTCTTTTGTTGTTTCCCGGATCGGAACTGTTGCCATTGCGCCGTTTTATACCACCTGTCAGTTCGTCTCCGGTATCGAGACTAGCTTCTGATTTGCCTAAAATATCTGCTTCTCCTTCCGAACTCAAGCTACTGCTCGGATGGATAATTCCTGGGAAGTCTGACGACAAGATTATGTCATCATCACTGAAAGTTGAAACAGCAATTGTCTCTTGGTTACTTTCTGCGCTAAATGTTCCTAAATCTTGGGGGTCGGTATTTTCATTTTCAAGAAAAAGTCCGATGTCTTTTTCGTTTGGAAAGTCAAGTCCCAATGATTTTTCAAATATAGTCATAATTTCCTTCAAGAATTAACAAATATAACTTTTGTGGGAGCGATCGCTCTCTCCACACTTTGATCCAAACAAAACTTAAATTTTTTCCTGCTTCATCAAATTTCCTACACAAACTTAGAATAGACTCAACTTACAGCAAATTCCAGGTATGTGAGGTACAATGAAATAAAAACCTTTGTAGACATCTTGCCTTTCACATTTGTACTTTACCAAGGTAGAATCCGCTGTATCTATCATCACTGAACATATCTACTTATTGGTCTAAACTATTGCCAACTTTGACAGATAATTAAGTTTATTTACCTATAAAATCAGCCTTAATCAGAAGGCATTATGGGTATAGTTCTTACCACCCTAAACAAAAAAAAATGAATAGTCAACCCTGTTGATAATATCTGAAATTTGGATTTTTTTCCCTCGGATAGAAACGGTTTTTCCGTGGGAAGTTCAACAGGATAATCGATGTTATGGCAATCAGTTGTCATTTGTGAGAATTTGTAATATTTTATCGTAGGGGTTTGGTCTCCAAAGCCCATCTTAGCTTGGGTTTGGAGACCAAACCCCTACAGTTTTTTCTCACCTCTCATTCCTGATTGCTATATTTTAGGCGAATATTTAGCTCAAAATTATGCTGTTTAATAATTGATTTCAGAAAGTTAATAATTTTTATCATAATTTAATTGTTTTTAATTATTATTGAGATTTTAATAATTAATTAAATTATGGCAATCCTATTTTATTTGTGTATAACAATATTACTGCTTTTAGGGAACACTTAACTAGGAACAGGCGGGAGTTTCAGTTTTTTTAATCTACTTTTTGATTAGCCACAACATAAGCGCGGATTGCTATATACTCAAAATCAGAATAATCAATATTTAATTTTCACTATACTTCAAAGCAATGACTGTCCGCAGAAATTTATTTACTCATCTTTTTCCATATCTCTTACTGTTTATAATAACAGCGATCGCTCTCTACATGACTAAACCAGTCTCTCTACAAATTCGCTGGAATGATGAAACGCTTTACTATACTGTAGCTCAAAATATTGTCCGTCATTTTGATTTTAATAGTAATCATTATTTGGCTAGTAGTATTAT